>JAYSXQ010000044.1:0-1422 GCA_043717115.1 bacterium
TTAGCACTCAGTACGCAGGCACTACTGACGAAGAGAAAAAGTTATACTCACTAATATGGCGCAGGACCATAACCAGCCAAATGGCGAACGCTAAAACGTTACGTACAAAAGTCATAGCCCAATCACCTGATGGCACACTACCTACTTTTTCTATTAACGGATCTGTGGTAATTTTCGATGGCTGGTTAAGAGCTGATCCAGATGCAAGAGGAGATGATGTAGATCTACCAAAATTACAAACTAATGGAGAATTAAATATAAAAGAAGTACAGGTTTTTGAAAAGCAAACACAACCACCAAGCCGCTATACTGAGGCAGGACTGGTCAAAGAGCTAGAAAAAAGAGGTATAGGTAGACCGTCAACCTATGCTTCTATTATTTCTACTATTGAAAACCGAGGATACGTAGAAAAACAGAATAAGGCACTATATGCAACGACAACTGGTGAAGTGGTTAGTGATTTTCTAACTTTACATTTTGATAAATACGTCAACGATGCGTTCACTGCAGACATGGAAAATAAGCTTGATGACATAGCAAATGGTGACGCAAAATACGTAGACGTACTGCGCGAGTTTTATGTTCCGTTCCATAGTGATGTGGAAAGTAAAGCTGACATTGATAAAGTTACTAATCTCGGTGCTGCACCAGCGGATCTGCTGTGTCCAAAATGTGGTAGCCATATGGTGGAGAAACTTGCAAAAAATGGTACATTTTACTCTTGTTCTCGTTTTCCTGATTGTGATGGTGCCAGAAAAATGGACGGACTAGAAATGGCTGGACCAAGGTTGCTTGGAAAACCTTGTCCGAAATGTGACAAGGGCGAACTAGTAGAGAGAGAAGGTAAATACGGAAAATTTGTCGCTTGTAGTCTATATCCAAAATGCAAATACATAGAGGAATCAGAAGAAGAAAAACTAAAACGTATGAGTGGAGTCAAATGTAATCACTGTTCAGACGGATACATGTCAGAGAGACGTGGTAGATTTGGACTTTTTTACTCATGTTCAAACTACCCAGACTGTAAACACATCATAAAGACAAAACCTACTGGCAATATGTGTAAGATATGTGGTGAACTGATGATGGAAGGCACTAAAACCATACCAGAAAGATGTTCTATAAAAACTTGCCCCAATCACAATCCGCATAAAATGTAAAAAAGTTATACTTTTTTACATTTTATTATTTATAGTTTTTTATGTTATTATTAAAATATGTATACACCAATTGAGGAAATATATAAAGTCGCAGACTACTTAACCGAAAGCGAAAAAACCGTTGTACTGCAGGCATATAATGTAGCATTAAAATCCCACGCTGGACAATTACGAAAATCAGGAGAACCGTATTTTAATCACTGTGTAGCTACTGCCATAAACATCGCTGAGCAAAAAATGGACTATGAGACTATAGCTGCAG
>JAYSXQ010000045.1:0-12499 GCA_043717115.1 bacterium
TTTTAAAAGCTTATTGTAATTCAAACATTCAGATACGATAGTTTTATCTGTAAAATATTTACTAAAAAGATTACAATCAAAATTACCCTGTTCTCCCGAGATAAGTGTATTTAAATACGACCCTACAACACTATCATAAAAATCAGAGTTTTCCTGATTTTCCTTTAACATACCTTGAATATCTAACCTTACTGGGTCTGAATAATTGTAATCAGAATACTTTAACGGATAAATGTCAGTTAAAATACAATTATCAAAAGCTTTGTAAAACTTTAAAAAAGAGAGAACTTTTTCTTCATCATTATAATTTTCTTTAGCTTTGTAAACCTCAGTAAAAATCTCCTCATAGCAAGTTCCTTTTAAGGAGTCTAGTGCTTTTAAGGGATCAGCAACTTTTTGTGTACAATATTTTTTATCAACTTCTGATTTTGCATAAGAATCGTTAGAACAAATATACTTTTGCATAGAAAGAGACCTGCTCTGCCTGCTTAACACGTAATCCATACAACTAATAGGATTATAGAAGTCGTCTTGGTTTTTATCAAAAGTCAAACAGAAATTAACAAATCTATTAATATCTTCTTGATTCGGTAATTGGTGTAAATCATTATCTGAAAAATAAACACCACTCTCTACTGTACGAAGCTTAGAATTAAGAAAATTTAAATATAAATCTTTTTTACAAAAATTAAATTCTTCTAAACTAAAACTTTTCGTATTTAAATTATCGCAAAAGTAAATATTTGATTTTGTCAGAATATTGGCGTCATATTTAGAAAATACTTCATCTAAACATTTATCAGAAATATCTTTTGCTTTACTTAAAACCTGAGAGTAGTGTGAGTATTTTTCTTCATAACTTTTAATATCTCTACACTTTTTATACAAATCTACATAAACTTTTCTATCAGAATTTTCAGAAATACCTTTATCTAAATCCTCTGAAATAGATAAAATCTCTTTGTTTAAATTATTTAAAACAGTACTATTTATAAAAAAGTGTACGAGTGTACTAAAATATAAAGTTAGAATCGCCGCAGTAAACAATACTGCTAGAAATTTACTTAGGTGTCTAATTATTAAACCAAAAATAAGTGTTCCAAAAATAGTTAAACTCAAAACAAATAAACTTGCCGCTGAATATCCGCTTTCTATCGTAGAAAAATAAAATGAGATACCTCCTAAAAAAATATATAAACAGGCGACGTATCTCAAAAAGTTTTCTTTACATAATACTATTAAAATAGTAAGTAAAAATAAAAGTATTTGAAAACCTAAAAGACTATCGAAAATAAATCCGTTGTACACAGTAGCGCTATAAAAACTTTGTTCAAATTTAAATAGCATTGGAAGTACTGATAAACTAAATACTATAAAGAACTTAATCCAAATGATGTTTACTCTACTAAAAAAAATTAATAATTTTTTAAACATGTTTTAATTATATCACAAATTAG
This sequence comes from bacterium, assembly GCA_043717115.1. GTDB lineage: Bacteria > Patescibacteriota > Minisyncoccia > Phycocordibacterales > UBA5272 > JAUPVO01. The sequence continues at coordinate 1,458 of JAYSXQ010000045.1, forward strand.
CTTCTTCTCAGTATATTTATGAAGCTAAAACAATAGCCATCATATCAGAAAAATCTTTTACTGACGCATCATCATAAAGTGTCAGTGTCGTGACTTTTGAACCCGACGCTTTTTCAAGTGCTTTCAATTTGTCTTTTAGTGCTTTTGCATCCACTAGGTCAATTTGTGATAGTATAACTATTTCCTGCTTATCTGTCAGCTCTTTGTCATATTGACCCAGTTCATTACGTACTGTTTTATATGCTACTGCAACATCCTCATTTGCAGCACTAACTAGGTGCAACAGTATGCGTGTACGTTTTATATGTTTTAAAAACTTATGTCCTAGGCCCTTTCCATCTGCTGCACCTTCAATTAACCCTGGTATGTCTGCGAACACATATGAGAACCACGCACCAAGGTTTGGCTCTAGCGTTGTAAAAGCATAGTCTGCAACTTTTGCCCCAGCGCGAGTCAAGGCGTTCAGTAGTGACGACTTTCCGGCATTTGGTAGTCCGATGATACCTACATCCGCTATCAGGTCTAGCTCCACATCGTACACAGCGAACTCTCCCATCTCTCCTGGTGAAAACTCCTCTGGGGTACGATTAATAGCAGTTTTAAACTTCTCATTGCCCATACCCCCTTTACCCCCGCGTAGTATCAGTATGTCCTCTCCTTCTGTCATACACTCGTACCTGATGTCCATGTCTTTGTTATATACTATTGATCCAACTGGTATCTGTAAGTACAAGTCCTCACCATTTCCACCGTGCATACTGCGTTTCTTTCCAGATGCTCCGTTATCAGCAGCCCAGTCACGTTTGTGTTTATATACACTCAGTGCATGTATATCACGAACAACACGCAGGTACACGTCAGCGCCCTTTCCTCCATCTCCTCCTGCTGGTCCACCAAATGGTATACCTTTTTCTCGTCTCCATCTGACTACTCCATCACCCCCTTTACCTGCTGACACGCGCAGCGTTACATGATCGATTAACATGTTGTATATACTATCACATTTTTAACATTTTGACAATCTTAGTAGTTGCGGAGTCTTTCTACTTTTGGATGATTACGGATTTTCTCATGGACTTTTGACTCTATCTGTCTGATACGCTCACGAGTAACACCAAACTGACTACCTACTTCCTCCAGAGTATGCTGATATCCTTCATGTTTACCTAGTCCGTTACGCATCTCTACTATCTCGCGCTCTTTGTCTGAAAGAGAAGCCAGTATCTCTTCTATCTGGTCACGTAGTATGCGGCGTGATGACTCCATGTCAGGTGTTGCTATCTTATCATCTGCTACAAACTCACCCAGACTAGACTTATCATCATCGTCTCCTATTGGTTTTTCAAGTGACACAGTATCCTGATTTATGCTCTCTATCATGTGTATTTTCTCTAGCTCTATATCCATCTCTGTAGCTATCTCCTCAGCAAGTGGGTCACGTCCCAGGTCTTGAGACAGTCTCCTGTATACCTGTTTATACTTTGCAATTGTCTCCACCATATGCACAGGAATACGAATCGTACGTGACTGATCAGCGAGAGCACGAGTTATGGCTTGACGTATCCACCAGGTCGCATATGTAGAAAACTTGAAACCTTTTGTCCAGTCGAACTTTTCTACAGCTTTGAACAGTCCTAGATTTCCCTCTTGTATCAGGTCAAGTAGCGATAGATCAGCAGAGCGTCCTACATACTTTTTAGCTATGGACACCACTAATCTCAAGTTAGACTTTGCTAACATGTTTTTTGCTTCTTCACTACCCTCTACTATTCTTTGAGCTATTAACTTTTCGTCTTCACTACTAATCAGTGGGTATTGACCTATTTCACGCAGATATATCTGTATACTGTCATAATTACCCTCGTCTTTTGCTAGTTTTGACAAGTCATCATCCATATCTAACAAGTTACCACCCTCTAGCACTTCTGCTTTTACTGCAGCCAGACGCTCGTACAACTCTTCTAAAAATATGATATCGGTCTCAATGGTAGGAAAGTATTTTATAATTTCATCATATGTAACAAACCCTCTAGCGCGTCCTCTCTCTACTAGTTCAGTAGCTAGCTCTTCTTTTGTTGAGATTTTCTTTTCTTCTTTCTTGTGATTATCTTCTCGTTTTGGTTTTGTGCGTATTGTAAAAGCTTTTGGTTTGTATTTTGGTTTTACTTCATCTACAACTTTTGATTTTTTTGCTACTACTTTTGATACGAGTTTCTTAACAGGTACTTTTTTAATATCTGTTTTTGTTTTCGTATTAGAAATATTTTTTGAAACTACTTTTTTTACTTTAGTAGATACAACTTTTTTTGTTACTTTTTTATTTACTTTATCTTTACTCAGATTTTTATTATTAACCCTACTACTAGGAGTCTTTGTGTTAACTTTTTTTGTTACACTTTTTTTGTTACCTGTAGCGCTATTTGCTTTTGTTTTTGAATTTTTAGCATTTGAAACTTTTGTTGTTTTTGCAGATTTTACTGCAAGCGGTTTTTTCTTATTTAAATTTTTGACTGTAGTTTTCACTACTGTTTTTTTCTGTGCCATGTTGGATTATAATATCACTATTTAGAACTTTTATCAAGTTCCACTAACTCTTCCAGTTTTCCTTCTTGTATGAGAATCTTTCTCTTTTCGTCTTTTACGAGTTTTTCATAACTTTTTATAATGTCATTCAAATACTCTAGGTTACTTGCTTGTCTAGATTCTAATTGCATCAACTCTCTATCTTGTACATCTAGCGGAACGTCAAGTTCTATTTGTGTTGGTATGCTGACTTTTAAAAAGTTACACAGAGTTACTATTTGCAGCTCTAACTCTGATTTAAAGTCTTTTTTAACTGGCGCTAAAGATACTGTACTATTTTCAACTTGCACATCTGTATGTTGCTGGTCTCGAAAAATATCTACCGCTTGATCCACTTCTGCTTTTACTGCTTTTTCATCTATTCCCGTTAGTCTAGCATACTCCTGTATAGTAAAACTCTTTTCTAATGGACTGCTGATGGCTTTTATATATGGCACTACTATGCCTTTTGTGTAGCTGATCTTATGCATAGACACAAGACTTTTTATTTCATTTGCATAATACTCTATCAGAGGTACGTTTTTAGCACATATATTTTTCCAATTCTCTGGGTCTTCTTTTACTATTTCAGCCGCGTCTTTTCCTACTTGTACTATAGTGCGTACTGACATGCCGCCATATGCACACATAACCGCTGCTCTATCTCTAGCTTTTTGACCAGCGGCGTCATTATCAAATGCTAATATACATGTGTCAGCTAGTCTACCTATCATACGTACATGATCCTCAGTGAACGCAGTTCCTGAAACTGCGATTATGTTTTTAATTCCGGCCTGACTACTCATGATAACATCCATCTGACCCTCTAGTAAAAAAACTTCCCTAGTGTCAGCGATGTACTTTTTAGCTTTATCAAAATTAAATAACACTTTTGACTTATGATATACAGCAGTTTCTGGAGTATTGACGTATTTACCACTTTTACCATCATCATATTCTGGTAATACTCGTCCCGTAAAACCAACAGTAGTACCACTCATATTTTTAATCGGAAACATGACTCGTCCACGAAAACGGTCATACACTTTTCCATCTTCTGATCGTATACAAAGACCACTTTCTACTATGTCTACCTCTTTAAACTTGTTACGCAGCAGTTCATCATACAAGTCTCGCCATTCTTTTTTCGCATAACCAACAGAATACTCCTGTATGATCGCGTCCAACACACCGCGATCATGTATATACTTTTTAGCATTTATACTAGTATTAAAATTTTTCTCAAAATGAAGTCGACTGGCCTCGAGTATCGGCAACAGATGTGAAGTCTTTTCCCCCGCCTGATCACGCAGATCCACTCCGGCACGTACAGCTAGTAACTTTAATGCATCTATAAACGGTATATGTTCTATGTTTTCAATAAAAGAAAATATGTCTCCGTGTACAGAACATCCAAAACAGTGATACGATCCACGGTCTGGGGAGACATAAAAACTTGGTGTCTTTTCATTATGAAAAGGACATCTCCCTCTATACTGTTTACCCATTTTCTCTAATCTAACATAGTTAGAAACTATATCAAATATCCCTATTTTTTCCTTTATTTGTTCCTTTGGACTCATAGTGTTAAGCCCAGTATAGCAAAATTATAGCTTTGTTGCCTCTATGCACATAAACAATGGAAACTCATGGCGGGCTTTGTTTTCAGCTACACTTTTTGGACCCTGTTCTGAGACTTTGTGGCTAGTCCACTCTTCTATTTTTGATATTACAAATCCGCTATTACCTAAAACTTTTGCATAACTTTGCAGTGGTCTGTGGAAACTGTAAGTAAATTTTTTCTTATTTACATCTGACTCGCCGGGATTCATGTCCATTTTTATTTTTGCTTCACTCATATATGCATCAACTCTCCTGTATCTAATCTGCTCTTTTTCATCCCACCCCCAGTCACTACTTCTAGGATTACGATATGCAGGATGATTGATAACGAAAACAAATCGTCCACCTTTTTTTAGTTTTGTATAAGTCTGCTCAAAAACTTTTTTAATATCAGCTATGTTTTGTAGTGCTAGTATACATACAGCAATATCAAAATTACCCTCTTTTACTTTGTCTATATAATTTTCAGCATCAGCAACAGTGTACTGTATGTTCAGTTTATTTTTAAGCGTGTTAGTCTCTGCTATTTTTATAAGATCAGCACCCAAGTCAAAACCAAAAACTTGTGCACCTACTACAGCAAACTTCTCTGCAAAATATCCTTGTCCACAGGCAATATCTAAAACTTTTTTACCTCGTATACTTAACTTTGCATCACCCATAATACGAGTAACATTTGGTAGTATGACTTTTACTTGATATGAGTCGTTATCATTCACAACCCCGTCATACCATTTTGCAACTCCACCCCAATCTGTTTTTGCTTGTCCTACGGTAGTCTTAGTATATGCAGGCTTAAGCATTGTTTCTTTTTTAGCTTCTACTACAGTGTCCGCGTTAGTATATTTTGACTTTATATTATTAACAGACGCAACACTAGTACGCTGAGTCTTTAACTTATCAGTTTCTTTTCTCTGTTTCTTTATTTGTTTTATTCTAGTTGCTTGACTGCTCATACCTATAACTGTACCATATTTTTATAAACTTGTAAATATAGCTTTAGTTCGCCAAGAGTCTAAGAAAACTTGTATGTCACATCTACGATATGCACCCTTCTCATTATCTGTTGACTCTGGCTCATGATATATGATTTTTGTTACCTCCTTGTTTCCATTTTCATCCATTTTATATTCATATCCCACAACCAAAACAAGATGAAATTTCGTCTGCTCTAAAGTTCTTTTTACGACGCTAACTATAACTGGATTGCTAGCATCTAAACTTTCCATAACTTCTCTAAAACTATCTATTCCTTCTTTTCTGTAACTTTCTAGACCCATAGATACAAAATACCTAACCGCCCAGTCATGTATAAAACCATTACTCATATCATATCCACCTGTTGCCTTTGCAATTTTCATGATATCGACAATATTTGGCGAGACTGTATTATGAGATTTTATATTATTATAATCTAAAACCATTTTGATACATGCACCACCACAACTGCGTATGTTCCAAAACTCGTCATTTACTTCTAAAAGTTGTGAATGATATGGTACTATTAATTTAACTTCTTCTGTTTTACTTTCTTGCATGTTGATTTTATTATTTCTTCCAGTATAACATTTTAAGTAGTTTAACGTATTTCAAAACCTCGCTCTTTTAACGCATTGTAAACATTTTCTGCATATCCATTAACCTCTATATCCGTAAGCGTTCTATCTTTGTCTTGATATACCAGTCTGTAACCATAACTAGTTTTTGAGTCTTTTATAAACTTATCAAATGGATTAATGCTCACACACAACTCACCTGCTTTTTCTGTTATCATTTTTTCTATATCTGAAGTATCGATACTAGTATCTGCCCAAAAAGCCACGTCACGCACTACAAATGGCATTTGGCTAAAACTTTTATATACTTTATTTTCTTTTATGTTTTCTGTTTTGTTTTCTAGATAAATATTTTCTGTCGCTTCTGGAAGTTGGCTTATTAGTTTATCAAAGTCTAACTCTATCACTAATGGTTTAGTGCTTTTACTTTCAAATTGAAAATCTGTTACATTAAGTGCGATTTTTATTTCTGATATTATACTTTCTAATGTTTTAGAAAAGTTAGATTTCTTTTTTCCATCGTCAATTCCGACAGCAAAACTAGTCCACTCTCTATCATGAGTAAAACAGTTTCCAAATTCGAAAACTTTTATATCCTGTACATTTAGTAAAGGCATATTGTTAATATTTTTTTGTAGTGAATCTACTAGACCTGTACTTATATTTGTACGAAGTTTATTTTTATCACTAGCTGACTTTATCAGCTCCACCTCACCGTTACTCACAAAACTATAAGTTATAACTTCTGAGAACCCTTGCTCAATTAAAATATTTCTAATCACATTCTGATAGTAAAGTTTTTTATTTACTTTTCCGACCCTGCTTTCTATTTTATTTTCTATTTTATTTATAGTTGGTAATACTGGTTTTAACTTATCGTATCCTATTATCCTACCTATTTCCTCTATCATATCCTCTTTTATTCGTAGGTCTAATCTCTCACTAGGTACTGCTATGACATATCTTTCCTTATCTAAATCATTACATATACGACCATAGCCTATAATTTTTCTATCTTTTTCAAAATCATGCAAACTCTCTACTAAAACTTTACCTCTTAATTTTGTAGCGTGTAATACGTTATCATCTCCAATGTATATACCTACATGATCTACTCCCTCTGGCACTGGCGTTCCTCTCATATACTCAACAGATTCGTATCTTATCTTTCCTTCTCCACTATTTGCAAAAATTAAATCACCAAAAACTAGATCTGACTTTTCTAGTTTTTTAGAAAAAACGTATTTATCGACAGACAGACTTGGCATCCATATACCTTTGTATAGATATGAAACCAAGGATGAGCAGGAGAAAAACTTTGGGGCATCTACCCTCATACTGCTTGGATTTTTATATTCCGCATCTATACATTTTTTATAATTATTTTTTATGTATTCATCTGGAACGACTATTTCATATTTAAATCCAAGTCTATTTAGAGTATTTTCTATTTCTAGTTTTGAAAAGTCAGAACCTAGTGTCTGGTTTATATTCTCCACAGTCAAACCAGTCCAGTACTCACCACTTTTGTTTTCGTATATGTCAGTCACAGCACCGACCTTTGCCTCGGGAAACATTTTATGAATTTCACTCACTGTCATCATAAGTCCGTCTAAAACCAAGGAGTCTGCGATACCGTTTTCAAATCTTTTAGATGCGTCAGTTTTTATGTTGTATTTTTGTGAAGTTTTACGTATAAGAGAAGGCTCAAAATTTGCACTCTCTATTATGATACTGGTAGTCTCACTATTGATACCACTCCACTTACCACCTTTGATACCAGCAAGTCCTAATGCTTTTTTACTATCAGCTATTACCAATACTTTCTCGTCTCCGTTTTTATTTAACTCCAACTCCCTATCATCTAGAGTTTCTAGATTTTCCCCTAAACTCGCATATCGCACTACTATACCGTCCTCTATACTGCTAACATCATATGCATGCATAGGTTTGTTCAGTGTGTACTGAACGTAATTTGTAATGTCTACTATGTTGTTAATACTTCTTTGTCCTATGCGATCTAGTTTTTCTTTTAACCATAAAGGACTCTCTCCTACAGATACTCCGTCTATTCTAACAGCCATAAATCTAGGGCAAGCTTTTACATCTATCACATTTACATTCACTTTTTCTACACTACTTTTACTATTTGTATCAAAATTAAAATCTGTTTTATATATTTCTATTTTATCTTTGAGTGTTAGTCCTAAACATGCGCATATTTCCCTAGCCATACCATAGTGTCCCAATGCATCATGTGATCTGTTTGGTAAAACTTTTATATCAAAAATACTATCACACTTTTTATCGTCAACAATATAATCCTCAATACTCTCAACTTCAAAAGCTTTTGCGTTTAGCTCACACTCAATAGTATCGTCTTCTGGCAAGTTCTCTACTATATATTCTTGTATCCATTGTTTTGAGAATTTCATGTTGTGTCTATTATACTATTTTATATTACTAATTACCAAATATTTCTTTATGGCTACCAATATCAACAAAAACAACTGTGTCATCGTTTACATAATAGCAAATTAAAACAAGATCAAATCTCAAATGACAATCATGCATACCCATCATATCACCTTTTAATTTATGATCTTTGTACTTTACAGGTAGATCTATGCCTTTGATTATCATTAACAGCAAAACTCTAAAATCTTCTCTTAACTTCTTATCGATCTTTAAGTACTTTTTATATCTCTTATTAAACTTATTTGAAAACTCTGGAGTATATTTCATACTAGGTTTTATTTTTCTAGTGCATCTAAAAACTGATCCACATTAGAAAATCTTTTAGATATTTTTAAATTTTTAACTTCTGCCAACAAAGACTTTTCATATTCTGGAGTAAAACCATTCACTGTGCGTATCTCTATCATAGGAGACTTGTTTTTATCTACAGATTGTATCATAGCGTAAAGTGCAGTAGACATGTCTATGCCACTTTTTTGAAATACTTTTACAACTCTAGCTTTCAGCTTTGGTTCAACACGAAACTGTATGGTTGCTGTTTTATTCTCTGTTTTTATCATTTTTATAGTATATAAAAACTAAAACTACTTGTCAATACAATGTAGTGACAAAATAATTATAACTTATTAAAAAAACTTTAACATTTCTTCACATACATATTTACGAACGTTTTCTGGAGCAGTTACATCTTGTTCTGGGGTATTTGGTGTAGTGTAATGCTCTCCAAAGTTTGGGTCAGTATATTCAAAATCTAAAACTTTTATAGTAGTTTTATATCTAGGTCTAAAGTGAAAATGTACATGAGGTGTCTCATTATCTCTATATGCATTATTCATTAGACAAGAATAATTAAACATAGTCGCTCCTAGTTTTTCTTTAAAGAATGTCTCTAACTTTTTAAATATATCAATTTGTATGTAAAAAATATCCGTTCATATATTAAAATTGATTGACCACACGCAGGTCGCCGTTATAGAGGAGACGGACATCGTCGAGTCCCCACTTTAGCATAGCCATACGATCTATACCACAACCAAATGCAAATCCACGATACTGTTTTGGGTCTAGACCTGCGTGTTCTAATACTTTTGGATGCACCATACCAGCCCCGCCCAGTTCTATCCATCCAGTACCTTTACAAATATTACACCCATCACCTTTGCACTTGAAACATTGCATATCTATCTCATTCCCAGGCTCCACAAATGGAAAATAACTGGAACGTAGTCTAATTACTAGATGCGTACCAAAAAACTCTGAAAAGAACTTTTCTATTACCCCTATCATCATCGCGAGTGATGCATCTGTAGAAACATACAACATCTCAACCTGATAGAACTGTGTCTCGTGAGTAGCGTCAGTGGCCTCATTGCGAAATACTTTACCCGGACATACTATGGCAATGGGCATAGGCAGTCCGTCACGAACGTATTTCTCCATTGTCCTTATCTGCATGTTACTAGTATGAGTACGCAGCACATATCCTACATTTTCTCCGTGTTTATTTGTTCCAGTTTTACCCTGTATCCAAAACGTATCCTGCATGTCACGAGCTGGGTGGTCAGCAGGTACGTTTAACGCATCAAAGTTATGCCACTCATCCTCTAGCTCTGGACCGTCAACAACATCAAACCCCATCTTGTTAAAAATGCGAGATATGGTGTCTATTGAAATGGTTATGGGGTGGAAGTGACCTTGCATATGTTTTTACATTATTATTTTTATTTTAGAGCTATACGCGATATTCTATTTTCTACTAGCTGTTTAACTTTATCGCGCAGGCCGTAATTACGAGTTATATACTTTTCATACTGACTAAGTTTATTTTGTAAATCTACAGTTTCATTTGTCATCATCAAGTCTTCTAAAAGTACTACTATATCTTTTGTATCTATGTCTTTCCCTTCGCTCGATTGTATATTTTTAACTTTTGAAAGCTTGTTGATAAGTGACATTATAGTTGGAGAAGCTCCTATCTCTTCTCCAAAATCTTTTGCCATGTTTTTAATTTCTGGCACATCCACAGGTGCTTTTGGAGTAGTCTTAAACATGTATTAATAATACCACATTGCATATGCAAAACAAAATTAAATAAAAATTGAAAAGCAAAAAGATTAAAGCCTAAATATATGTTATAATTGTTAAAATAAACATGTCGCACAAAGACGAAATAATACTACATTTTCAAAAATTCCCTGGCATAGGACCAAAACAAGCAGAACGTTTTGCCTATTTCCTAATGAAGCAAAACAAGGGCTTTGTAGATGCATTTACTAATTCACTACAAAATATAAAACAGAACTCACGCCAATGTGTAGAGTGTTTTGCCTGGTATAGTATAGAAAACAATGTGGAGAAAAACCTGTGTACTATATGTAGCAATGTACATAGAAATAAAAAACAAATTATAATAGTAGAAAAGGAGTTAGATATAAACGCAATAGAAAAGACCAGCGAGTATGATGGAGTGTATTTTGTATTGGGTGGTAAATTACCGTTTTTAGTTGACGACCCACGTGAACATATACGCATAAGGGAACTAGTGGCTTCACTGTCCTCAAAAATAAAATCAGAAAACCTAGAGGAGGTGGTATTTGCATTGCCGGCAACTGACGAGGGGGACCATGCGGTGGAGTATATTAAAAAAACTATCTCACAAATCGTAGGTTTTGAAAATGTAATAGTGAGTCAACTAGCCCGAGGGGTTTCTACTGGACTTGAAATGGAGTACATAGACCATGACACTTTTAAATACGCTTTTACTGCGCGTAAATAGTAATAATAAAATATATACAAATACAAAAGTGCGGCACCGGAGGTGCC
>JAYSXQ010000046.1:0-4353 GCA_043717115.1 bacterium
CCACCCCATTTTTATTTTTATATTTTTAATAATTATTTTATATGCTACACTAAAACATATACATGAAAGTCTCTAGAGTATACAGCGCGCAAGTCAGTGGTCTGTCTGGTATACCTATAAGTGTCGAGACTGATGTCAGTACTGGGGTGTACTCGTTTGCAATAGTAGGTCTACCTGATCAAGGTGTGAGTGAGGCTCGTGAGCGCGTACACGCTGCACTGAAAAACAGTGGTTATGACAGTCCGAAAAGTCGTAACCATAAACTCACTGTGTCGCTAGCTCCAGCCGACATTAGAAAAGAGGGGTCACTATTTGACTTGGCTATTGCTATATCCTATCTAGCTAGTGTGGGGGATATCGAAGGGTATGATTTTTCAAAAACTATTTTTGTAGGGGAGCTCAGTCTCATGGGTGATATTGCTCCTACAAAAGGGGCGCTAGCTATTGCAATGGCAGCAGAAAAACACGGATATAATAAACTTTTTATACACAAAAACAATGCTACTGAGGCGGCTCTTATAGAAGGAGTCGAAGTATATGGTGTAGGAAACATAACAGAAGTTGTAGAGCATCTTAGAGGAAAGAATATGCTGAAACCATTAGAAAGAACAGTCTTGCAGCCAAAAGAAAATCACTACCCGGACATAGGCGAGATACGTGGCCAAGCAGTTGCGAAACGGGCACTAGAAATAGCAGCAAGTGGTGGGCACAATATATGTCTATACGGACCACCAGGTACTGGGAAAACTATGCTAGCAAAAGCGTTCACAGGTATATTGCCAGCTCTGTCTTTCGATGAGTCACTTGAGGTGACCCGTATACACTCTATCACTGGTACAGCAAATGAGATCATAACTCATCCACCTCTGCGTGCCCCACATCACACCAGTAGTTACGTTTCTATTATTGGTGGAGGTAGCATACCGCGTCCTGGAGAGATAACTCTAGCGCATCGCGGTGTACTATTTTTAGATGAGTTCCCAGAGTACGATAGCAAGGCGCTCGAGGCCATGCGTGAGCCACTCGAGGATGGTATAGTGCGTATATCACGTGCACGTGGCAGTGAAGTCTTTCCTGCGGAGTTCACACTACTAGCCGCTATGAATCCTTGTCCGTGTGGTTACGCTGGGTCAAAAATTAAAAGTTGTGTCTGTACTGCACATGACATAGCTAGATACCAAAAGAAAATATCGGGACCAATTGTAGACCGTATAGACTTGTGGGTTTTCGTACAACATATCAGTTATGATGACTTATCAAAAAAAGTTGACCAGCCAAATGTGTCTGGAATATTAAGAGAGAAAATAATAGCAGCACGAGAATTTGCAAAAATCAGAAATATAAAATTAAATATTAAAAATAAACTCAACAAAAGCCTGAGCACAAAAGAATTGTCACTAGCTGCAAAACTTGGAGAAACAGAAACTGCATTACTTAACAGACTCGCAAGTGGGCTATCTATTAGTCCTAGGTCATATCATCGTATCATACGCATCGCTCGCACTATAGCGGACCTAGCAAACAATGAGCTAGTGCAAGAGCCTCATATACTAGAAGCTTTTCAGTATAGGCCGAAACTTTAGAATTTACTTTTTAAAGAAAAGTAAACTTAAAAATAAGTACGTGTAACTTTTATTTTCGTGCTATTTCCACTCTGACTTAGCGTCATTTAATAACTTCATAAATTCTAAATTTTGTAACAACATAGACATAATCTGTTGTGCAACCTTATCTCCAGCTACACTGTCACTATGATAGTGTAAACCAGCCACCTCTCGATCTAATGATATTTGATCTGCTCTATCTTTAAATTCTTTATCTTTTTTTGGAGAAAGTTTAGTTAATATAAAAGCTAGTAAATGTGTCTGAGTAGAGTGTCCACTTGGATATGCTGGATGCTGAGGCACATCTATAACTGGATCTATGTTGCTGTCGAGAATATTTGGACGAACTCTGTCAAATTTATTCTTCAGTGTAAATATCACAATGTTTAAATCATTATTGAAAACAGAAGAAATTAAAATAGATGTTTTTGGAAAAAGTTTTTTATCCATATAATCCCCTATTGTATAATCTCCAAACTTTGTAGTATTAATATTTTGCTCTTTAGTTATGTTTTCTAAAGTCTCTAAATCTCTTTTTGATTTTAAATTAACCATGTCTCGTAGTTCTTTTTGTGTTTCTTCACTATTGTTTTCAGGTGGTGGGTCTAATTTTATCCTACTTTCCCAATCACTAGGTAAAAACTTAGGCTTATTCTCTAAAAACATAAGGAGATGTACGTCCCATGTTGACGTGTTACTAAACTTTAAGTCAATTATGGGATCTTTTTTAAAGATTATATTCCTAACAGAAAAGTTATTACTTTGTGTGTGGTTTTTATAGAAAGTGAAATAGAAGACACATATAAAAAAAAAGAAGGCTAGGAGTAGTACTTTTTGTTTCTTATTATAAATATTCATTTTATGAATTATATAGTACCGTAAATATTTATACAAGACCTAGAATGGGTTTTGAGCTCCACGTATCTCAAAGTGTAAGTGTGGGCCACTTGATTTTCCGCTATTTCCTGACTCTCCTATCTGTTCACCTTTTTGTACCACTTGACCCGTAGTTACAAAAACATTAGACATATGACCATACACAGTCTGTGTTCCATTTGGATGTGAGATGATTACCATCTTTCCATATCCACCATTATATCCTGACTGCCTAGCCACTAAAACATTACCTTGGGCCGCAGCTAGTAGCGGTGTACCTACTGATGTACCTATATCCACTGCGTTATGTCCGTGTATGCCTTGAGTCTTTACACCACCGAGCAGTGGCCTAGCATAATATCCTATACCTGCTGAAAAATATATCTTTGGTATTTTTGGTTTCGTGGATTTTGTTTTTGATTTTGATTTTACTGGCTCATCAACATACATCTCTCCATCTGGAACTATGACTATGTCTCCAGAGACAAGTGACTCGTCTATACTGATACCGTTAAAAGAAGCTATGTCTTCAACACTAGCTTTGTACTTTTTCGCAACACTATTTAGAGTATCTCCTTTTTTAACTACATGTTTTACTCCAGAAATAGGTAGTATTATCAAACTATCCCCAACGCTAACCTTTTTATCTTTTATATCATTTGCCCAGATAATAGTGTTTTTTGTGACTCCATAAATCTTTGCAATGTCCGCTAGGGTGTCGCCTTGTTTTACTTCATAAACTTGTATCTGATCATTTTCTATTACCATATCTTCGGTACTAGTTCGCAGAGGCCCAACACTGCCTTTTAAAACTTCATCTATACTACTTGAAGTAGTGTTACTGGCCTCTTTTTGTACTATTTCATTATTGGGACGAAGTATAGCCAGTTCTTCTGCTGCTTTTTGCTGCTCTTTTTTGTTTTGATCTTTACTTAAAAATCCTTTAAAGGAGTCTTTTGCTGTATCAAAAATACTCGCACTTACCATTTTTGGAGTCAGACAACACACACCTATTAGGAGTAAACTTAGAAAAACGTTTAATTTACAAGGTTTTTTCATAGTTTGACCACTTACGCGGTCAGATATATACATACTAGCAGTAAACTGTTCATAAATCAACCTATTTTTACTAGAGCTAGTGCTATACTAAACTTAACAAATATATGGCTTTTGGTAATTTTTCACAACCCGCAAATCCTGATAAAAAGTTCACTCGAGAGGAGTTGAAGATGATACGTGACCTATCAAATGCAAAACTTGATAGTTTGGCTACAAATCCTGAGAAAAATAAACTTTACGGTAACACGCAAGAGTACAGAAGTGCTCTTATAAGAGCAAATGTATTAGCGCACACTGAGAACTTAGAGTCTGGATTAGATGATATGGAGGCAAGTGAGTTGAATAATGCTTTCTCTGATGTTAATAAGGAAAGTGCTAGTTTAGCACCAAGAGTTATGATGAATCGCGCAACGGTAAGACTTAAGAAATTTGGTGACGAGATAAAAAGTCGTACAGACGACCTAGAGAGTAGTTTACGGGCCGCAAAAGAAGAAGTTGTAAAACATAAAGACGAGGCCAGTAAGTTACAAGAAACTAGAAATAGATTACATTCGGATGCTTTAGATGCGGAGCAGGCAATAACAAGCTATCAAGAGAAAATACGATTCTATAAAGATAAAGTAGAAGAGGCTACGACTAAACACGCTGATGCATTATTTGAAAATGATGAACTAAACACTCAGGTGTCTATACTTAAAAAAGAAATAGAAACCCAAAATAGTTTATTACAAAAACTCATCGACGAGCGTGCAACGCTGGAGCAAGAGATAGAAAATATAGATGAAATGACTAATTCTGTTTCTGTTGTTGTGCC
>JAYSXQ010000047.1:0-4259 GCA_043717115.1 bacterium
AGAATACCAAAACTAGTGCGCGACGGATTTTCAGGTCCTATATACAGTACTGGACCAACTCGTGACATAGGGGAACTCATAATGTTTGACAGTATGAATATATTAAATAGAGAATCAAAACATGATGACTTGCCACCACTATACGAAGAGATAGACATAGTAAAAGCTATGCATAATTGGCATATACAAGACTATCACGAAGTATTACCGATACAAACTGCAGACGGTGTGATAAATATTAGGTTTTTAAATGCCGGCCATATACTAGGCAGTAGTATGGTGGAGTTTTCTATTAACGGTAAAAAATTAGTATTTACTGGCGACCTAGGTAATAGCCCATCCCCACTATTACCAGATACAGAAAAACTTGAAGACGTGAATTATCTCATAATAGAAAGTGTATATGGTGATAGGAATCACGAACATGGTGAAGAAAAGGTTAACTTGCTTAAAAAGTACATAACAGAAACTGTAGCCAGAGGCGGTAACTTGATGATACCAGCATTTTCAATAGAGAGGACTCAAGAGATGTTGTATTATATTAATAATATGATAGAAAACAAAGAGATAAATCCAGTGCCTATGTATCTGGATTCTCCACTGGGAATAGGTGTAACAAAAATATACAAAAAATATGAAAATATGCTGAACACTAGCGCGCAAAGCATAATAAAATCAGGAGATGATATATTTAACTTTAAGGGTTTAACTATGACCTCTAGTAGTGACGAGAGCAAAGCTATAAACTACGATAACAGACCAAAAATCATCATGGCTGGTAGTGGTATGAGTAATGGTGGACGTATACTTCATCATGAGAAAAACTACCTAGGTGACCCAAAAAGTACTCTGTTACTAGTAGGATATCAAGCAGTCGGTACTATGGGTAGACTTCTCGAAGACGGACACAAAAGTGTACGTATAATGGGTGAGGAAGTATCGGTTCGAGCACATATCGAAATGATAGGGGGTTTTTCTGCACACAAGGACAGTAAACACCTGGTAGAATTTGTAGAGAGTACAGCTGATACATTAAAAAAAGTTTTCGTCGTACTAGGCGAGCCAAAGTCTTCAATGTTTTTAGCACAGAGACTAGTTGAGTATTATGGACTAGATGTTATGTTACCAGAAGTCGATCAAGTTGTGGAGATAGACATGTAAACAGTGTGTTTGTCTGTTATAATGAGTAGTATGAATATAGCACCAGAAGATAGAATTACTATTAGTATATCAGGAGCGGCAGATGTGACGCATTGTGGCCCTTCAGTGATACATAGAGCGTTGGATGTGGGTAGGGCTTGTGCAAAGGCAGGTGTACAGTTAGCAACCGGTGCAACGTCTGGTTTTCCTCAGTATGTAGCTCAAGGGTTTAAAGAAGAGGGAGGGTCTAAAGTATTTTCATTTGGACTGTCACCAGCAGCTAGTAAAAAAGAACACTTAGAAATATACTGTTTACCACTTGAAAACATGGACGCCGTCATATACACAGGTTTTGGTTTTCCTGGGCGTGATCTGATGCTAGTCAGGTCATCAGACGCTATAATCATCGGTTGTGGACGTATAGGGACAATACATGAGTTCACTGTAGCATGGGAAAGCGATATGCCAATAGGTATACTAGAGGGTGAGTGGCCGACAGACGGTGTTATACATAACATAATCGATAATTCAAACCGTGTCAATCCACTAGTTGTGTTTGATAGTGATGCAGAGAGACTGGTTACAAGGGTTGTAGAGCTAGTTAATAAACAGAGAACGATGCTAGAAAATGAGATGATGATATCAAAGTTAAAAGTAAAAGCTTAATCTGTATTTGAAATACAAAATGTCCGCGCCTACGGCGCGGACATTTTGTATTTTACTAGTTTTTATTGCACTGCAGCTATAACTGCTTTTAAACTTTCTGGGTTCTCTTGGGCAAGTGTTGCAAGTATTTTTCTATCTACCTGTACATTTTTAAGTTTTGCCATGTTGATGAACTTTGAATACGTTAATCCTTCTAGACGAAGAAAAGCGTTTAGTCTCACTGTCCATAATCGACGCATGTCATTTTTCTTATCTTTTCTGTGTGCAAATGCGTGGCGACCAGCGTGTTTGATGGCGACTTTTGCAGCGACCTCAGTTTTTGATCGCTGAAATCTATACCCCTTTGCCGCTTTTAGAACATTGCGGCGACGCTTCATTGCCATTGCGTTTCTTTTTACTCTTGCCATATACTTTTATATTATTATACCTTCTTTTTTATTGATAAATTTCTAAACTACAAACTAAACTATTTGAGCAGACCTGGTAAAAATCTTGCTTTTTCTTTTCCAGTCATTTTGAACTCACTCATTTTACGTCCAGCTAGTGCACGTACACCACGAGCTTTTGCATTAAAGTGATTCTGTCCTGGCTTTCTAGCGAGTATTTTTCCTGATCGTGTGACTTTAAGTCTCTTCGTCATTGATTTATTAGTCTTCATAACTTTACTATAATAGCACAATTATTTGGACTTTTCAAGCACTACCGACATTCCTTTTGGCATCTTCTTTAAAGGTTCAGCTATTTTGTATTCTACAGGGATAATAGCGAGTATTCTGTCCAGTCTCTCACGTAAAAAACTCTCCTCCATGTATTTGTTACGCCCCTTTAATTGCATCTCTACTTTCACTCTATGCCCCTCTTTTATCCACTCAGCTCCTTGTTTTGCTTTTATGTCTATATCGTGCTCACTGATACCGATTGATATCTGTATGTTTTTTGTCTCTGTTGTGTGGGCTTTCGCTTTTACTTCCTTTGCTTTTTTAGAAAGGTCGTAAGTAAACTTTCCGTAGTCCATTATTTTAGCTACTGGTGGTGTAGCGCCAGGTGATACCTCGATAAGGTCAAGATTTGAACTTTTAGCTAATGCTAATGCGTCGTCTTTTGATAGTACTCCGAGTGTTTTTCCATTTTGGTCTATAACATATAGCTCGGATGCGCGTATAGCGTTGTTGATGAAGATTTTTTGTTGCAAGGTTTTATTTAAAGTATAGTATTATATAATTACTATATATAATACTATACTTTTAAACGTAAAGCAATTTCTACTATAGCCTTAAAATTATCTAATACTATTCCTTTGGAAAGTAGGGTATGAACTTACTAGTTTTAGCTTTGTAGTTCTCCCACTCTTTTGTGCCTGCTTTATCCCATCTAGCCTCTATTAAAGGTATGCCAGAAACTTTTACTAGTAAAAATGTTATCAGTAACGGAGATAAGAAAGCTATCAAGTATGCGTATGGTGCGATATTAGTCATAGCACCCACACATAGCAATGCTAGTCCCCACCACATAGTTGCCTCACCAAAGTAATTCGGATGTCTGGTGTATTTCCACAGTCCAGTTTTCATAATAGTACTTTTACTTGTAACTTTACCGCTCTTTTTACTTTTTATAAATCTATCCAACTGCTCGTCCCCAATGGCTTCGAACAGGAAACCTATTATCCATATACATAGACCTAGCACATTATACATATTAAAATCATAAACACTGCTACCACTTACCACTATGGGTAGTGCTACTATAGCTATAACTAGTCCTTGCAATACGTATATTTGTAAGAAACTTCTTATATAAAAATACGCCTCTCCCTTTTTCATCCACTCAGTCCTCCAGGCAGCATATCTAAAATCCTCTGGCTTGTTTTTGTTTTTTATATACACTCGTGATGCCAGCCTCACTCCCCATATTATCACTAGTATTCCGATCAGTGCAGCTTGTATACCCAGTACATCACGATATATAAAGTTCCCCAACATCACCAACACAAACATCGCACCATACGCGACGTCCATGACTGAGTTTTTCTTTTTGAAAACAGAAATTAAAAATGTGATGAGCAAACTGATAATGATAACGTTAATAGGGGAGTAAATGTTCACACTCTGTAGTGTAGCATGCAGTATATGTAAATATTTTTAAAATAAAATAAAAACTGTGAATAAAAATGGTGGACATATGGTGCAGTAGATCGAACTGTAAAAAGTGTAAATAAGGTTGATTTTGTAGAGTTGAATAGTTGCTTCAAGAGTTTTAACCTGTGGTTGATTAAAGAGAAGTTTGTTTTAAGCACAATACTCCGAGTGTAAGCACGTGAGTTTTATATCATCAAGCTGAAAGCTTGTATTGCAAGAGACATCGAAGATATCTCTTTGATACCATGTGGCGTAAGCTCATGGTGATTCATTACAGTTTAGTGTTTATATTTTTACCCAACTCATGTGCTCACTAGT
>JAYSXQ010000048.1:0-1358 GCA_043717115.1 bacterium
CGTTCCCGTTTTAAAGTCGCTACGCATTATACCCTCATTGAAACTGAGTATGAACCTATCTTTGTTATATATCGCGTCCACTTCACGATACATGTTAAATATTTCTGCTCCATCTAGTCCCAGAGACTCTACTATGTACTGATAGGCCTGTGTATGTATAGCCTCCTCGTATGCCTGGCGTAGTAGGTACATGCGTATCTCGGGACTGGTGATGTGTTTGTATGTTGCTAGTACTAGATTATTCGCGGCTATGCTGTCTGCTGTTGAGAAAAACCCTATGACCATACGCAGTGCATGACGCTCGTCCGCAGTTAATACAGTTTGTGATTTCCATTGCTCTATATCTAGCTGCATACTGATCTCGGTCGGTAACCAGTGATTACTGTTTCCAGCGTTGTATGCGTCCCATGCAAATGTGTGTTTTAGTGGGTGCAACTGTATCACGTCCGCGTTTTTACCGTTGATTACACGTCTGTCATTAACAGACACGCGTCCTGCATCTCTGTTCAGGCTCTCGGCTATTTCCCCTACAAGTATCGGTTTCCCTAGTACCCCTTCGTCTATTCCGTCTACTCTATTTTGTGTTAATGTTTGGTTGTTCATGGTTTGTGTTTTATGTGTTTAGTATATCATTGTTTTAAAATTCAAAAAGCCTTGACAAAGAATAACAAATTATACATTTTTAGTGTTCTAATAGCTTCTTAATACTTTATTTCACTAAGTTCAAAATCTGGAATACCTTTAGCGTAACTATCATGCATTATGATGTCGTAATATAAGAAATTTAAGTCCGTTATAGCCTTTAATTCTATCTCCAATTGACATTCATAAGTTGCACCAGGTATACCAGAACCCTGTCTGAATGAAACTTTTGCAGCACACCATATGTCTCTGTTTGTTTCAAAACTTTTTCTCCACATTAGAATCTTATTTTGCTCATCTTCTAGTTGAGGTAGCATCTCGTCTATGTTTATTTCAGGACTTTTTATTTTTTCTAATTTCTTTTGCTTCCACTCTCTTTCCTTAGATGCGAGATCTACTGCTTTACCTAAGCAGTCTCTCCAGGCAGCATTACTCGTAAATGTGCAATTATATCTTTCAAAATTTTCCGTATGATCTCCATTTTTATCTTTACCTACCATAATCTCAGCTTCTTCATTTAACTTTGTGCTCACCGGATGTATTTCATGTTTTGCACGAGTGATATTTAAGTTGCATATCATTAGTATAAATACAACAATCATACCTCCAGCTAGTATTGTATTCCTTATAAGTGTAGGTATTTTTAATTTCATATTTTTTAGTTTATAAAGTTTAGTTATACATACAACTCATATACAAAATTATACACAGATGGC
>JAYSXQ010000049.1:0-11972 GCA_043717115.1 bacterium
GGTGTTTACACTATGTATGCAGGTGCTTTACTATCAATAGTCATGTTGGTAGCAATTGTAAAAGTTCATTTTGTAAATGGCTACAGTATGATGAACAACGGATATGAGTATCAGTTGTTACTATTGTTAATAGCGATTGGTTTTGTTTTCTCTGGACCAGGAAAGTTTTCTCTTTGGGGTGGTAGATGTGGATGCCCAAAAGGCATGTGTGAGCACAAAAATGGATCGACGAGTTGCAACGTTTAGTTTTAAGAAAGTTTCCGTGCTAACATAGAAAAGAGCCGCGCTTCGCGCGGCTCTTTTCTATGTTTGATTGGGTATTTTTTGATTCTTGCATTTGTGCCTCTATAATGTTAGATTTGTAGTGGAATATTCCAAAGCAATTTAAGGAGTAAGTAATGACAACAGAATTAGCTTTACCAGATAAGGCACCAGTGAACACAGCAAGCTTCAAAGACTTCTGGATAGAATTTCAAAATGTTGGAGGTCATATATATGACAAGCGTCCAATGCCACCATGTAGAACTAGAGACTTGGGTGATGTTTTTAGAAAGCAACAAGAAAATTTTCCAAAAGCGATAGAAATCAATACCGCGTATTGCATTGGGGACGTGAGTGTTAAAAACGGTATGGGTGTTATATCTGTACATCAGTTTGATGATCATAAAATAGGAGAACATATAGTAAACTTTTCATTTCCACAAGAACTAGTCAGAATAAACACTCACATTTTCTTAGACTCTTTTAGGATGCATAATTTTTGTATCGAAATTATCAGAATTAAAGAATATTCGCTGAACGGTAAGTATGGGATACAGATAGGTCCAGAACAAATTGTGTTTACTCCTAAAAAATCATAGTAATAAAGCGTAAAAAATAGTAAAAACAGCCAGTAAAAAACCAGAACTAGTTCTGGTTTTTATTTTTATACTTACTATTTAATTTCGTGTTACACTATACACATGAACATCACAAAAAGCCAGTTTAAAACTAAAAAAGCAAAAAATGAAATGAAGAAAAGCATTGAAAAATTTGGCGCCACAAAAGCAGGAAAGAAAAACGCTAGTGGTTTATGGTAAGTTGGTCCTATACAGATATTAAAATACATGAAAATAAACGTATTAACAGTTAGTAAAAAAGACACACTATTTTCTGAGCCTATAAGTGAATACACAAAAAGACTTTCAAAATATGTAGACCTAACTACTGAAAATATAGTACACAGTGACAAAGACTCTGAGTCAGAAAAGTTATTATCAAAAATAAAACCTAGTGATTATGTAGTGCTACTCGATGAGAGAGGTAGTATTATAAAGTCCACAGAATTTGCAGAGTTTTTAGAAAATAGGCAAAATGAAAGCACTCAGCGAGTTGTATTTGTAATAGGTGGTGCATATGGAGTGAGTGAGACTGTTATGAACAGGGCAAACTATACTCTATCTTTTGGTTCTATGGTCTGGCCACATGCATTATGTTATACTATGTTAGTAGAGCAGTTATACAGGAGCTATACTATATTAAACGGTGTACCGTATCACAATCGATAGTTTTGGCATAAAAAAGGGCGGTTAGCTCAGTTGGTAGAGCGCCACATTGACGTTGTGGATGTCACAGGTTCGACTCCTGTATCGCCCACATGGAAAAGTATTTTAAATTAGTTTTAAGCGTAGTTTTTGTTTTCGTTTTGATAGGAGTTTTTTATACTCTTGCTATGAGAAATGTAAGCGACAAGAACATTCCTAATGCTAGTATTCAAAAACTTAAAACTATAAATATAAACTTACCGAATGGTAAAGTTTTAAACACCGAAGTCGCCGATACTGATGTTACTCGTGCGCAGGGACTTTCAGGTAGGGATGGACTATGTGTAGAGTGCGGTATGCTATTTATTTTCCCAGAAAATGGCTACTATGGTTTTTGGATGAAGGATATGAATTTTAATATAGATATAGTATTTTTAGATGAAAATAAACAGATAGTAGATATATATAAAAACGCAGATAAAAATAGTTACCATCAGTTACTTACACGGAACAGTATAACTGGCCGTATGGAAAATAATTCACAAATATACAGAAACACTAGTATTGCAAAGTACGTACTAGAGTTAACAGCTTATGACAGCGATAAGTATGGACTTGCTACAGGAAATGTGTTAACATGGTAACACTGCCTTGGATAGGTACGCGTACTTATCAATAGATAAGGAGTGAGGAAAGTCCGAACACACAGTATTGCTTTTGCAATACAAGAGTAGTGGGTAACGCCCATCCGCAGTGATGCGCGAGTTGCGAACAGAGACGAGCTTATTAAGTTAAGTTGAAACGGCTAAATACTTACTTGTGTGCAAGACCGTGCTCGTAATGCAGCAATGCATATGCGAGAGTCGTCGCAAAGATCCTACTGGTAACAGTAAGACAAGAAAAATACCTGTCACAGCAATGTACAGAATTCGGCTTATAGGGGCAGTATAGAAAAAGGGATAGCTGCTGCTATCCCTTTTTCTATGACTATATAATTCTATCCCTATATAAGATTATTTTGAATAGTGCTATAATTATAATAAATAAAATATATGTTGCGTAGCTCTATTATACTAATGTTTTTTAATGGACTATCTCTAGTTCTCGGTCTATTTCGAGACAGGCTTTTTTCTGATGTGGTTGGTGCTGGTCACACACTAGATATATATATGGCATCTTTTAGACTACCAGACCTGTTATATGCTCTACTGTTTAGTTTTGTATCTGCTACAACAGTTATACCACTGCTATCAAAAGCCATCAGTGATAATAATAAAAAAGAAGAAGAAAGACAGTTTTTGAGTTTACTAAACTTTTTCACTGTGTGCATGGTAGTCGTATCTGGTGTTGGTTTTGTATTGATGCCGTATATCGCACACTTAATAGCTCCAGGTTTTGATACTAATTCTACTTTAGAGTTAATATACATGAGTAGACTACTATTGTTGCAGCCCATATTGCTAGGTATTACTAACATCATCTCATGTTTAGCACAAGCTAAAAGCCACTTCTTAGCATTTGGTATGTCGGGGGTTATTTATAATATTGGTATTATTTTCGGTATTATTTTCCTCTATCCAGTTTACGGACTGCACGGTTTAGCATACGGAGTACTCCTGGGTGCACTACTCGGAGTTTTTGTGCAGGCGGTCACCCTGTACAAAGAAAGGATAAGTTTGAGGTTTTTAATTGATATGAAAACTATAAAAAAACATTTCGCTTTGGCATTGCCACGTGTAGGATCTCTATTTTTATTACAATCTAAAACTTTAGTCACTACCAGTTTTGCAACACTAACTGGCGTAGGTTCTCTGACGCTATTTACTTTTGCAACACAGCTACGCAACATACAGCTACAAGTTTTAACTACATCTCTAGCCTCTGCTATTATGCCTAGACTATCGGACGAGTATAGTAGGGGAGATACAGATCAGTTCCACAGAAGTGTCAGGCTGTCTATGCGCTACACGGTATCACTATCTATTTTGATAACGCTGTTTTCTATAATATTCTCACCACTAATAGTAAAAATAATCTACGGTACACGTATAGACGCAACTTTGTTGGCACAACTTTTTGCTATATTGGTTATCAGTGTACCGGCCAGCAACATATCAGTAATAGTCAACAGGGCGGATTTTGCTAGACATAATACGCGTACACAACTTTATTTACAAATATTCGCAACACTGCTACTCATAGTCCTATCTTATTTTGCATATGTTTTGGGGTACGGCATAGTGGGTATAGCAGTTGCATTTACTATTGTTCAGTTTGTGGAGGGTCTAGTCATGTATATACATTATATATATTCACAGAAAAAAAGTTTTGATGTTACCATTGACTAATGCATTATTATAATGTATAATTGTATTAGAGTTTCTACATTTGTTTTTATTTTTAATCTAAGGAGATAATTATGTTAAGTTTTGAAGTTGCTATGTGGGGCTTGGTCGGTCTAACTGTATTACTATTTTGTTTTCGTATTATTGAATTACTTACAGAAAAACACGATTACATATGGAGACGTGGACAATTGGTGACATTGCTAGTTATGGCATTTTTCTGGTTTGAGTTTTTGCCGCTACTTTTTTATGTAGAAATTCCTTGGAAATTACCAGACTACATATCATTTTTATTTGTCAGTGTATTTATGAGTGTCCTGGTATACGGATCAGTACTATTTTTTATTTACTTAGTAATTCAGATACACTCCCTGATGGCTGTATCGTTTATGAAGAATATAAAATCCAAGTAAAGAAAGCAAAGATTGTTTAGTTTATAACCCATCGCAATGCGATGGGTTATTTTTATTAGATGCAAGAAAACTTGAAAAGTGTTATAATGTCAGATATTTACTCACTTATGAAGATTCGAAATTTTAGTATTATCGCGCACATAGACCACGGAAAATCGACACTCGCTGATCGCATGTTAGAATTAACAGCGACTGTAGAAAAAAGAAAAATGCAAGACCAAGTGCTAGACAGTATGGATCTAGAGCGTGAGCGTGGTATCACTATAAAAATGACACCGGTGCGTATGGACTATACTTCAAAGTCTGGAGAAAAGTATATTCTTAATCTGATAGACACTCCCGGACATATAGACTTTTCATACGAAGTGTCACGATCACTACGTGCTGTTGAAGGCGCTATATTGCTAGTGGACGCAACTCAAGGAGTGCAGGCGCAGACTATGACAGTGCTAGAAATGGCAAAAGAGGCAAAGCTCAAAATCATACCGGTAGTTAACAAAATAGACAGCCCACTTGCAAAAGTCGAGGATACTAAAAATGAAATCATTAGATTGCTAGGATGTACAGCAGATGACATATACGCAGTCAGTGGTAAAACAGGTGAGGGTGTAATGGACCTGTTTGAGGTGATAGTAGCACAAGTACCAGAACCAAAAAAAGAACAAAAAATAGAAATAGCGCGAGAGAGTGCAAAAGAAAATGTTAATAGAGTAAATGGAACACGGGCATTGATTTTTGATTTTGAATATTCTAATCATCAAGGGGTCATACTGTATGTGCGTATGCTAGACGGGAAAATAAAAAGAAATGATGAAATGGTTTTTTTGCAATCCAAAGCAAAGTTTATAGTAAAAGAAGTGGGGTATTTTAAACCACAAAAAGTCGAGGGGGAAACTGTATATGAGGGAGAGATAGGCTATATAGTGACAGGTATAAAAGAGCCAGGTGTAGCACGTGTAGGAGACACTGTCACAGTGTTTGCTCACCAGATGCCGGCATTCCCTGGATATGCTGAGCCTCGTCCACTAGTGTTCGCATCCGTGTATCCAGAATATCAAGAGTATTTTGATGACCTGCGTACAGCACTTAGCAAGTTACGACTCTCCGACTCGTCACTGACATATGAAGAGGAAACTAGTGGTGCACTAGGACGCGGATTTAGATGTGGATTTTTAGGAATGCTCCATATGGAAATAGTATCTGAAAGACTTCGTCGCGAGTTCGATCTATCACTGGTTGTTACCACTCCGTCTATCACTTATGAAGTTACAACACGTGATGGCAAGACGCAACTAGTATATACACCGATACATTTTCCAGATCAAGGAGAGTTACAATCAGTACGTGAACCATGGATACTCACAACTGTGATAACTCCGCATGCATATGTTAGTAATGTGATGGAGTTACTTTTTAAACATGAGGGCACTGTTATAGACATGGAAGACTGGGGATTTGAAAGATTAAAGATGGTTATAGAAATGCCTCTACGTGAACTAATGAGAAATTTCTTTGATGAGATAAAAAGCGTTACCAGCGGATATGCATCAGTGTCATATGAGGGTAATGACTTACGTCCAGCGATAGTGACTCGTATGGATATATTTTTAGCAGAAGAGCGTGTCATAGCGTTTTCGCGTGTAGTACCAGAGTATCGTGCTCAAGAAGAGGCGGAGGAAGCGGTTGAAAAGTTATACAAGATACTACCTTCAGAGTGGTTCAAGGTTAAGATACAAGCCTATATAAAAGGTCGTATAGTCGCTAGTCGTACAAAAAGCGCGCTATCAAAAGACGTGACTGGTCACCTATACGGCGGAGACATAACCAGAAAGATGAAACTACGTGAGAAACAAAAAGAAGGTAAAAAACGCATGATGGCTGAGGGTAAAGTGCATATCAGTCACGATACATTTTTGAAAATGATGAAGTAATTTGCTATACTTATTTATAATATAAATATGAAATCACTAATAAAAAAAATAGTCGTTAGTATACTCACCTGGGAGGCAAAAATGATACTGAAAAGACATAAGCCGTTCATCATTAGTATCACAGGTAACCTCGGTAAAACTACAACAAAAGACTCTATAGCCGCAGCATTAAAAACTTTTGATGTAAGAGCAACAGCAAAGTCTCTTAACAGTGAGTTCGGCCTACCGCTCACAATCATAGGAAGTAAAAGTGGCTGGTCTAATGTCTTGGTCTGGGTAAAAATTATACTACAAGGTATGTGGGTACTATTAAAAAGTAACTATCCAAAATATCTAGTATTGGAAATAGGCGCTGATCAAAAGGGTGATATAGAAACAGTTAGTAAATGGCTGAAAAGCGATATAGTAGTACTAACAGCATTTTCAGAAGTACCAGTTCATGTAGAAAACTACACAGACAAGGATGAACTAGTAAAAGAAAAAGCTTTTCTGGTAGATACTTTAAAAACCGATGGGTTATTCATTTACAATGCTGACTGTAAAGATAGCTTGAGAATAGTAGAAACTATACGAGACAGAAAGATAAAGTTAGTGTCTTTTGGTATAAAATCAGGGGACGTAAAAGTTTTAGATGTTAACAATGACATTAGTACAAAATCAGTGTCTTGTACTGTACGAGGATTTCAAGGTGACTACATACTTACCTGCACTAACACAGTAGGAGAGAGCGCTATTTTATGTGCATTACCAGCACTTATCGTTGCTAATGATTTGAGTCTAGATATTGTCATAGCAATTAAAAATATTATCCATATGAAAAAAACACCTGGACGTATGTCTCTACTTGACGGTAAGTCAGCTACAGTTATTATCGATGACTCTTATAATGCTTCACCACTCGCTACCAGTCACGGTATCAAAACTCTTGCCAGCCTCACAGGTGTAAATAAAAAGATAGCCATGCTCGGTGACATGCTCGAGCTAGGTGACTATACACGGGATGAGCATTATAAGATAGGGCTACTAGCTGCAAAGTCTATGCATACACTAGTTACTGTAGGTCCACGATCAAAAGCAATACTAGAGGGTGCACTAGACGCTGGTATGCGGGAGGCTAATATGTTTAATTTTGATACCAGCATTGATGCAGCAAGGTACGTCTTGACTGTTATGAGTCACGGAGATGTTATATATATAAAAGGCTCACAAAGCATGCGTATGGAAAGAGCTGTAAAGATGTTGCTGTCTGACGCCGTAGACTCTAAAACTCACTTAGTACGTCAGGAAGAGGAGTGGTTAAAGAGGTAGTTAGTGTTTTTTATGATGATCTAGACTTTCTATATCACTTTGTATTTTTCTAAGCATTCTCTTTTCTCTTTCTATTTCGCCTTCTATTTCTTGATCATCTTTTTTAATTAGTCGTTTATCACTACGTAGTCCACTCATGATTATACTATCTCCTATGAATACTGATACGAATAGTCCACTAACTAGTAGTACTAATACACCTAGTATCATAGAGCCAACATTTGAAAACACTAGACTTCCCCACTGTGTGTTATTTTCTAAATAGTCTGCACTATGCCATACACCTCTCCAAAACAGTACCGTTCCTGTACCCCCAAGCAATGAGTATATCAAAGGGTGGCGAGCTAGATTGATACGTATGTGATCTTCAAACTTATCAAAAAAATTTACTATTGTTTTCATGATTTTAGTATATCATGATCTGTGTATTTTTTGTGTGTTTTAAAAGTGTGGTACAATTAAGATAATTAAACATGAAAATAAGTGAAATAGTCTCTAAAAATAAAACATATGAATGGAAAACTTGTAAATGCTGCAAAAGAGATTTTCAGAATAGAAAAGCTTGGTCTAGTAGAGGTATATGGAGTGAAATTATATATTGCTCAGATAGATGCAGAACTGCTAAAAATTATGAGAATTGGTTAAGTGTTAAAAATAGATAATTAAAAATCAAAATAAAATAAATAATAAAATAAAAAGTATGAATATAGTTTTAGTATTTCCTCATCAACTGTTTGAGCATAATAATTGCTTAGAAAAGATAAAAAAAGAAAAAGATTTTGTATTTTTAGTCGAAGACTATTTATACTTTAGAGAGTTTAAATTTCATAAACAGAAACTTTTACTACATAGAGCTAGTATGAAATGCTATGAAAAACAGTTACTTGATTTAGGTTTTCAAGTTAACTATATAGAAAGTGAGAAGCTACAAAATAGAAAAAGTCTAGGAAAGGTTTTAGACAGCTACAAAGTAAAAAAAGTATTCTGTTACTCTATTGTAGATAATTGGCTAGAAAAAGATTTGACAGAAGCTAGTAAAAAATATAATTTTGAAATAGAGTTTTTAGATACCCCTATGTTTATAAACTCTAGCAAAGAAAATATAGATTTCTTTGAAGTAAAAAACAAAGGCAAGAGACCATTCATGAAAACTTTTTACGAGTGGCAAAGAAAAAGACTAAAAATATTGATGGATGAAAATGGTAAACCGGTTGGAGACAAATACTCATTTGACGCGGAAAATAGAAAAAAATTACCAAAAAACTACCATGAGCCAGAAAATGTATTGTGGGAAAAAGCCTTTGGAAAAGATAATTCGAACAAAGATTATATTTCCAAAGCAGCTCTATATGTCCAAAAGGAATTTAAAGGAAACTATGGGAACGTAGAGAGCTTTAACTATGCAATTAACTCAGATGGAGCAAAAAAAGTTCTAAAAAACTTTTTAGAAAACAAGTTAGATAATTTTGGTACATACGAAGACGCCATATCCGAAAATTTTAATAATATAAATCATTCTGTACTGACTCCTTATCTAAACATTGGACTGATTACACCAGCTCAAGTTATTGCAGAAACTTTACTTTATGTAAAAGATAATTCTAAAAACATAACTATAAATAACCTAGAAGGTTTTATAAGACAAATAATCGGATGGCGAGAATTTATGCGAGCCATGTACGAGATACACGGTACAAAAATGCGTACTGGGAACTTTTTTAATCATGTTAAAAAACTAGAAGACAATTGGTGGACAGGAGAAACTGGATATTATCCTATAGACAATACTATAAAAAAAGTTTCAAGCACCGCTTATAATCATCACATAGAAAGGTTAATGGTAATAGGTAATTTTATGCTTTTATCAGAATACGCACCAGATGACGTATACAAGTGGTTCATGGAAATGTATATAGACAGCTATGATTGGGTTATGGTTCCAAATGTTTATGGTATGAGTCAGTTTGCTGATGGTGGTGTGTTTGCTACAAAGCCATACATATCTGGATCTAATTACATTTTAAAAATGAGTGACTATAAAAAAGACGGGGTTTGGGATAAAAAATGGGATGAGTTATTTTGGAGTTTTCTAAAAAAACATAAAGAATTCTTTTCAAAAAACATAAGATTTAGAATGCTACTTAGTCGTATAAAATAATCCTTGAACAAAAATCTGGTGATCCCACGGAGAGTCGAACTCCGGTTAACAGATTGAAAACCTGTTGTCCTAACCATTAGACGATGGGACCGATAAAAAGCATAGTAGCATATTTGCTATTATTTGTACAGTAAAATTTCTAGAAAATACTCACACACCCAAGCTGTCTTTGTGGCTATTTTTACTGTCTATGCGAGCAACTTTTCTATCACCTCTTTTACTACTGCGCCATCGGCATTAGTGCCTATCATTTTCATGACTTGACCTGTAAATTTACCTTTGTTTTCTAGGTCAGTAGGAGAATTTGCTTTTGCATCCGCTATTTTTTCTGACACGAACTTTTCTATGTCTTCTGTGCTCATCTGCGCAGGTAACAGTCCCTCTATTATTGCCAGTTCTGCCTTTTCAGCATCAGCTAGGTCTTCGCGTCCACCAGCGACAAATTGTTCTATACTGTCTTTTCTTTGTTTTGAGAGTTTTTTTAGTACACGCACTGCATCATCGTCTGATAGTGGGTCAGTAGGGGTACGGCCTTGGGATACTACGTCATTAGTAAATGCTGCAGAGATCAGGCGTAGTATGTTTAGTCTGTCCATATCTTTTGCTATCATTGCGGCTTTTATACCAGCTTTTATATTTTCTTGCATATATTTTTATTTAAATTATGTATAAAGTATAACATAAAGGGGCTAACTTATAAAGTAAAAAGTAAAATAAAAACCTGCGTGTATGTCTATTTTATGCTAAACTGGGAGCATGGAAAATACGGGCTTACTATATACACTGTTTGGGGTTATCATTTTACTTTTCATAGTTATAATTTACATATTAACTCGCGTAGGTAAGTCTAATAATAGTAGCGAACTACAAGAAGACCTCCATGTGTATCAGGAAAAGATGTATGATCAGTTGAGACATATAAAAGAGGAGTTGCGTGAAAGCACTCGCACAATAGACGGAAAACTGCTAGAGCAGCAGCGTGACATGAACGCAAATGTAAAGTATCAGTTCAGCGAGTCACAAAAACTGATAGGGGACATAACAGAAAAACTGATAAAAGTTAATGAGTCAGTGACAGAAGTAAAAGAAGGGAACAAGCAAGTCTTCACCATGACAGAGCAGTTGTCCAACCTCGAGAAAGTTTTAACCAATCAAAAACAACGTGGTAACTGGGGAGAGTCGTCACTAGAGCTGATACTCTCGAACGTTATAAACGGAAACTATAGCATGCAGTACTATTTTGAAAATGGTGAAGCCGTAGATGCAGTGGTGCATATAAAAGACAAAATGTTACCAATAGACAGCAAGTTCTCGCTGGATAATTATCAGCGCTGTGTGGATGCAGATAATGATGAAGACAGAAAATACTATGCCGAAGAGTTTAAAAAGGATTTAAAATTACGCATTACAGAAACTGTAAAGTATATACGAGAGAAAGAAAATACTTTACCAATAGCCTTTATGTTCATACCTAGTGAGGCCATATACTATGACTTGCTGGCAGGGGAGAACAGTCGTATAAAGGTGAATACACAAAAACTGATAGAATACGCCCAAGGACAAAAGGTTTTTATAGTTTCGCCTACTAGCATATTAGCTTATCTGCATCTTGTGCTTTCTGGTATAAAGGCTTTTACAATAGAAGAAAGTGCAAAACAAATACAGAAAAAAGTGGAGGAGCTGGGTAAACACATAAACAGTTATGAAGAGTCGTATAAAAAACTCGGTAACACTTTATCAACCACTGTGAATCACTATAACGCTGGATATAAAGAGCTAAAGAAAATAGACAAAGACGTGTACAAGATCACTGACGGTGTACAAGGCGGGGATATGGAGTTAGAGCTAATAGACAAGCCAAGCCAAGAAGAGTAGTGGTAGGGTGATACCTGTTGCAAGTATTTGGAAAATATAGTATAATGGTGCAACTATGTCAGAAACAACTAATAATTTTAATGTAATCAAAACCGGTGGAAAACAATACATCGTTAGAACTGGCGACAGGTTACGCATCGAGATCCTTAACGACAAGGAGTATAAAGTGGGTGACGCTATTGATTTTAATGAGGTACTGATGACGAACCTCGAAGGTAAAACAGTTGTAGGTGCACCGTTTGTAACAGGAGTAGCTGTAAAGGCAAAACTACTAGACATCACTCGTGATCCTACGATACACGTTATCAAGTACATGCCAAAGTCACGCTACTATAAGAAGAATGGTCACAGACAACCAAAATTTGTAGTCGAGATAGCATAGTTTAAAGATTTTAAAATACAAAAGTGCGGCACCTCCG
>JAYSXQ010000050.1:0-1322 GCA_043717115.1 bacterium
AGTTTTTCTTTACGTCCGTTATGATAATGCTTTTATTGACCAGAGTGCTAGCATTTAACTCATCCACTGGAACCAGATGATTAGAATTATTAATAACAAAGAAAATAACAAATGCCAGCAATATGTTCATGGCGACTCCTGCAGCTAATACAAAAACTTGTAATATGCGTGGTCTATTTTGAAATGCTTTAGGGTCAGACTGTAGCAGTTTAGCCTCCTCTGGATCAAAAGACTCTCCAGTTATCTTTACATATCCCCCTATCGGCAATAAGTTAAGAGCGTATGTAGTCTCACCTATTTTCTTACCGTAAATGCGAGGAGGAAAACCAAATGCAAACTCTTCCACACGCATTTTTGATAATTTTGCCGCAAAGAAATGCCCCGACTCATGTATCATGACTAGAACCAGCAGTACTATTATAAATATTATGATGCTCATATGTCTTTTATTTTTTATCTTCTCTTTTTTATCTTCTCTATATTCTCTTTGTTACTCACCCATAACCTCCATTTCTTTTTTCTGAAAACTTATTTCTAATTGGCTATTAGTCTGGTCAATTTTGTCTTGTAAATTTTCAAGCAGTCTTTTCTCATCGTCTTTTCCATACAAACCCTCTTTACCGTCACGTTCTATTTCTTTTTTTACATCCTCACGAGCTGACCTAACACGTACACGAGCCTCTTCTAGTTTATCTTTTATTATCTTTACATACTGAGTACGTCTCTCTGTAGTGAGTGACGGAAAATGTATGCGCAGTCCATCAGTTCCAGCAGAAACAGATAATCCTAGGTTTGCATCGTTAATACCCTGCTCCATGTCTTTCATTACATCTTTATCAAAAGGAGTTATAAGTAGTGTTTTTGCATCTTCAATTACAACACTTGCGAGATGTGATATTTGCATCTTGCTACCGTACGCACTCACGTATACTGTGTCTAGTACTGAAGGAGTAGCACGACCAGTTTGCACGCTACGCATTTCTGTTTGTAGCCAAGTCTTTACTTCTTCTAATTTTTGATCTAATTCTTTAAAATTATACATATGTTTCTTTTTTCTATTCTTTTGTTTTTTATTTTGCTATTTACTAGTTGTAATTAAGTATAGCATATATAGATAGTTTAGTTTAAAATGAAATTTATAGTGCTGTATAGTCATTGACATTTAAAGTAGTGATAGTACCGTGCACACCAGCATTTTCTATTTCTAATAGTTTTAGTAACTCAGAGTATTTTTTACTTTTAATTAGATTTACTTTTTTTCTATCGACCGCAGATGCTGATACGTCTTTTGTGTCTTTATTCAAATACATATCACCAGCATA
>JAYSXQ010000006.1:0-20046 GCA_043717115.1 bacterium
TTTTATGATATAATATAAAAATATAGGAAGAATATACAAAAAAATCTAGAAAAAATATACAGATATGTCACAACAACCATTTATAAATTTTACCACAAAAGCAAAAGAGGCTATCAGGCGAGCGCATGAGATAGCTGTTGAACGTGGGCAGAACAATGTAACCCCGCTACACATGATGGCGGCTATGCTATCGTATGATGACAGTATAGTGTACTCCATACTAGATAGACTACAGATAGACACTATACTTTTTAATGACACTATACTGGACGCTATAGAGGTGCCGGGGGGTAGTATGACCATGGCTCCGTCGTATCAGATGTTCATCACTGCCGAGCTAGCACAGGCTTTTGAGCGCTGTACACAGATAGCACAAATGATGCATGATGAATTTGTAGGACCAGAGCACGTATTTATATCATTACTAGACACTAATAGCGCACTGCGTGAGATAATAGCCCGTTTTCGTATTGATCGTGATGAAGTAGTAAAAATAATTGACGCTGCGCGTACACACAATATAACTGCAAATGTAGAACCAAAGAAAAACAAAGCCATTGCAAAATTCACACGTAGTTTTACTGAACTTGCAAAAAAAGACAAACTCGATCCTGTTATAGGTCGTGATGTGGAGATCATGAGACTGATGCAAATATTGGCTCGTCGTACCAAAAACAACCCAATACTAATAGGTGAAGCAGGAACTGGTAAAACAGCTGTTGTAGAGGGTTTAGCTCAGCGTATCGCAAAAGGGGACGTGCCAGAGAGTTTAAAGGATAAAGATCTAGTCTCGCTAGATCTAGGTATGTTAATTGCCGGAACAAAGTATCGCGGAGAATTTGAAGAGCGTCTAAAATCCATAATGAATGAAATAGAAAAAAGTGAAGGGAAAATTATACTTTTCATCGACGAGCTACACACTATAGTAGGAGCAGGTGCAGCAGAAGGAGCAGCAGACGCTGCTAATCTGTTAAAGCCAGCACTTTCCCGTGGTGAGATGCGTGTCATAGGTGCCACCACGCTAAAAGAATATCAAAAATATATAGAAAAAGATCCAGCACTTACTCGACGTTTTCAACCGATAACAGTGGAGGAGCCAAGCGTTGATGACGCTATCGCCATACTACGAGGACTAAAAGAAAAGTACGAACTGTATCATGGTGTTCGTATCACTGATGATGCGATAGTTGCTAGTGTGAACTTATCAACTAGATACATCACTTCTAGATTCTTACCAGACAAAGCTGTTGACCTCATAGACGAGGCAGCGTCTTCACTACGTATATCACTTGAAAATAAACCACCAGAACTGGATGAGGCACATAGAAAAATACAAAGACTAGAAATAGAAAAAGAAGCTCTGGATAAAGAGTTACTAGCAGGTACAAATAAAAAAGTAAAAGACAGACTAGATGAAGTAGTGGAGGAAATATCGGATATAAAGTCAAAAGTAAAAGACCTAGAAGTTCGCTACACAACAGAAAAAGAGTATTTACAGAAAATACGTGAATATAAAAAGTCTTTAGAGTCTTTACGTCTTGAGGCTGAAAATCTACAGATGCGTAGTGACCTAGCTGCAGTGGCGGAGATCAGATATAGTAAAATACCAGCACTCGAGATCAGTTTACGTGAAGTCACAGGAAAACTAGAAGGTATGCAAAAAAGTAGAAGAGTTTTAAAAGAGGAAATAACAGCAGAGGATATAGCTGGCGTTGTATCACGTTGGACAGGTATACCACTACTACGCATGCTGGAGGAAGAGCAAGAGAAACTAGTAAAAATGGAAAGCTTTTTGTCGCAACATGTTGTAGGTCAAGCTGATGCTATAGGTAAAATTAGTGATGCAGTACGCCGCTCACGTGCTGGTGTGAGTGATCCAAATAGACCGATAGGTAGTTTCCTGTTTCTAGGTCCAACAGGAGTAGGTAAAACAGAATTAACAAAAGCACTTGCTGAGTTCATGTTCAACGATGAAAAAGCACTCATAAAAATAGACATGAGTGAGTACATGGAAAAACATAGCATATCGAAAATGGTAGGCTCCCCAGCTGGATATGTAGGGTACGAAGAGTCTGGACAATTAACCGAGGCTGTACGTCACAGACCGTATAGCGTTATACTTTTTGATGAGGTTGAAAAAGCTCACCCTGAAGTTTTTAATATATTACTCCAAGTATTAGACGAGGGTAAATTAACTGACAACAAAGGTCGTGTAGCAAACTTTAAAAATACTATAATCATTATGACTAGTAATATAGGTAGTCAGTTTATACAAAAGATGCAAGGCTTTGGTTTTGAAAGTCGTGAAGATGCACATGCGTACGATAGTGTAAAATTAAAAGTTGCTGACAGTGTAAAAGAGTTTTTCAAGCCAGAGTTTATAAATAGGCTAGACGATACTATTATTTTTGATATTTTGAAAAAAGAAGAAATAGAAAAGATAGTAGCTATGCAAATAGTAGATGTAGAAAAGAGACTAAAAGACAAAGAAATATCGCTAACAGTATCACCAGAATCTATAGTGCATATCGCACAAAAATCATATGATCCACAGTATGGTGCTCGTCCTATCAGACGTTATGTGCAGACTCATATACTGAACAAGATCGCAAGCGGGTTGATATCAAAAACCATCACTGCTGGCTGCATTGTTTCGGTTTCATTAAAAAAAGACGATCTAGTAATAGACATAAAAAAACGCGGCCGTGCATCACTTGATCCCATCTTAAGCAAAGTAAACGCAATCTAAAAAGAGATATTAAGCTATATAGTTGCAATTGATTTGATTTTATAGTATAATATCCAGACTCGAATGAAAGTAAGGTCTTCAATTAAAAAAATATGTTCGAAATGTCAAATGGTACGCAGACGCGGAGCGTTGCGTGTCATATGCGTTAATCCAAAATGTAAACAGGTACAGGGGTAAACTTTACATTATTATCTTAAAATTATCAAAATAAAACTATGCGTATTGCCGGTATAACATTGCCAGAAAATAAAAGAATGGAAATTGCTTTGACAGCAGTGTATGGTATTGGACGTCCTAGTGCCAAGAAAATACTCGACAAAGTCAAAGTTGACCACGGTACAAAGCCTGCTGATTTGACTTCAGAGCAAGAGGCTGCTATACGTGGTGAAATAGAACTCATCAAAATAGAGGGTGATCTATCACGTCAAGTAGGTCAAGAGATCAAACGTCTAAAAGACATCAAATGCTATAGAGGCACTAGACACATAAGACATTTACCAGTTCGTGGACAACGCACCAAAACCAATAGTCGTACTGTACGTGGAAATGTACGTCGTACTATGGGTAGCGGTAGACGTAAGACTGAGAAGACCTAAAATTACATAAAACATTAATTTGAAAGATTAAGTTACAATACCAAAGAAAATATTATGGGAAAAAAAAGAATTATAAAAAAGAATAGCTCAGGAGTAGACAGCTCACTAAAAGCAAGAGCACTTGGAAAAGGACTACGTAAAAAAGTAACGGAGGGTATATTATATGTAGAGTCTACTTATAATAACACTCGCGTGACTCTTACTGACAAGACAGGTAACTCTCTTGCATGGTCAACATCTGGTGCGCTAGGATTTAAAGGTGCTAAAAAGGGTACTCCTTTTGCAGCATCGAAAATAGGAGAGCTACTAGGAGAGAGAGCGTCCCAGGCAGGTATAAAAGAAGTGTCTGTTATAGTAAAAGGTGTAGGGTCAGGTCGCGAATCAGCAATCAGAAGTTTCTCAGCTTTTAATATAGACATCACTACGATCGAAGACCGTACTCCAGTACCACACAATGGTCCTAAACCTAAAAAGCCTCGTCGCATTTAATCTAAAACTAATAATCAGAAACTAAAACTATGTCAGACGCAAAATGTAAAAAATGTAGACGTGCAGGTGAAAAACTTTATCTAAAAGGAGAGAAGTGTTTTACACCTAAATGTCCATTTATCGAGAGACCATACGCACCAGGTATACTAGACTCACAAAGAAAACACAGAACAAACACTAGTGAGTATGGTGAGCAGATGCGTGAAAAACAGAAACTTCGTAACATGTACGGACTTTCTGAAAAGCAATTTTCAAATTACGTTAAAAATATAAAAGAAGTAACTACTCGCCTGCCTGTTAACGAGCAAACAGCACTGTATGTACAGTTAGAAGAAAGACTAGACAATTTTGTCTACCGTATGGGGTTGGCTTCATCACGTGCATTAGCACGTCAGTTGGTAGCTCACGGCCATATCGTTTTAAACGGTAAAAAAACTGATATACCGTCAGCAAAAGTTACAGTAAATAGTGTTGTTTCTGTCCGTGAGGGCAGTAAAACAGCAAAGGTATTTACTGCAATTGCTGATAAATTAAAAGACGCAAAAGTTCCAACTTGGATACAGGCAGATCATGCTAATCTATCAGGAGTTATGGTTGCACGCCCTGTCACTATGGATCTGACCATAGACGTACAAAAAGTGCTCGAGTTCTACTCACGTTAGTATCTATATATAGCCTAATACTATTATAAAATCTGACTTGCAAAGTGTGCTTAAATGTAGTATCATTATATAGCGTTACATTTACAATTTCTTGCAAACTTTCTTAATTAAACATTCATTCTTATGTCATCTCACTCAATACTCTTACCTACAAAACCAAAAATAGTAAAAGAAGACTTTAATCACGGCATATTTGAAATCGACGGTCTATATCCTGGATATGGCCATACACTCGGTAACTCCCTGCGTCGTGTTATATTGTCATCTATACCTGGTGTTGCTATAACTTCTATATCAATAGACGGTGTAAAACACGAGTTTTCTACTATTGATGGTGTGAGAGAAGACGTGATAGCTATAATATTGAATCTTAAAAAAGTAAAATTTGTAGTACATGGCGATGAGGCAATGACTGTAAACTTGAAAGTAAAAGGTGCACAAAAAGTAACTGCAAAGTCTATTACTACTCCATCACAAGTAGAAGTGGTAAATTCTGATCAGTATCTTTTTGAAATAACCACAAATGCAGAAGTTTCTATGGAGCTGACTCTTGAAAAAGGTTTAGGTTACATACCTCGTGAAATGATCTCAAAAGAAAGAGCGGATGTTGGTGCCATAGTACTTGATGCTGCATTTACTCCTATCAGACGTGTATCGTACGAGGTTGAGAACATGCGTGTTGGAGACAGAACAGATCATAACAGATTACGTCTATCTATAGAAACTGACGGTAGCATCTCTGCAAAGGAGGCATTTGAGTCATCACTTAAAACTATGATATACCAGTTACAGTCAATAGTCGGTTACAGAGAGTTCTCTCTTACTGATGATACTGTGAACACAGAGACTACTAAAGAAACTGTGAACGAAGTAGTAGAGGATGAGTCAGACGTCACAAAAACTAAAATCGAAGATGTTGGATTATCAACTAGGACACTGAATACGTTACTGGCTGCATCAGTCAAAACTGTTGGAGGACTAGTGCGTAAAACCAGAACTGACGTCGAGGGTATAGACGGCATGGGGGAAAAAGGAATCAATGAAATCATTGAAAGTTTATCAAAATTAGGACTCGCATTAAAAGACTAATCTTTTTTTAAAAAGTCTATTTAATTATTATTAAAATCAGAACAACCGTATGAAGCATCATAAAGCAATCAGAAAATTTGGAAGAAAGAAAAATGCTCGCAAGGCATTTATAAAAGGACTAGCAAGTAGTCTTATTATTCATGGTCGTATAGAAACTACAATTGCAAGAGCAAAAGAAGTGAGGCCGTTTGTAGAACGTTTAGTTACCTATGCAAAAGACGGAACTTTAGCCTCACGCAGACTAGCGCTATCAAAATTGTACAATCACGACATAGAAATAGAAAAACTTTGGAGTGACTATGCACCAAAATACAAAGACGTAAGTGGTGGATACACACGTATTATCAGACTTAACCCTAGGCTTTCTGACGCTTCAGAAATGGCTATTATAGAGTTCATCTAAATAGTAAACTGTAAAACAATTATATGAAAACAGAAACAAAGAAAATAGAAAACAACACACATACAATAGATGCAACAGGCCAATCACTAGGACGTATAGCTAGTTCCGTAGCAGCACTACTGACCAATAAAAACTCGGTCAATTTTGTTAAAAATAAAATAGAGAATATCAGTGTTATAGTTATGAATGCCGGTAAGATAAAAGTCACTGGCAATAAACTTAACGAGTTGCTACACAAAAGATACTCGGGCTATCCAGGTGGACTAAAAGAAGTAACTATAGGTAAAGTTGCTGCTAAAAAAGGCTATACAGAATTACTAAAACACTCTGTATACGGTATGCTACCAAAAAACAGATTACAAGATGAGCGTATGAAAAACTTAACAGTAACTGAATAGTCTCTGCAAAAAATATCATCTAGCAGATTTAAATAATAAAAAATATAAAAGTATGTCAACAACAAGATACATAGAAGGAATAGGGAGAAGAAAAACTGCAGTAGCACGTGTGCGTATTACGCCATCTGCAAAGTCAGTTATCATAGTAAATGATAAAGACGTAGCAGAGTATTTTTCAACTCGTGAGATGCAAATGATAGCAGGTGAGGCTATGCCAAAGTCAGGTGTGTCTACGACATTTTCAGTGTCAGCACATGTGAATGGTGGTGGTATACATGCTCAAGCTGAAGCCATCAGACATGGTTTGTCTCGCGCTATAGTAGAGCATGATTTAGAGTTGCGTTCCACTCTAAAGAAAATAGGTTTCCTAAAACGTGACCCTCGCGCAAAAGAGAGAAAGAAACCAGGATTGAAAAAAGCTCGTAAAGCTCCAACTTGGTCAAAACGTTAATTCACAAAATAAACTAAGACACAATAAAAAAGTTATACACACAATACACTGACAAAATCGTCAGTGTATTGTGTTTTGTGTTGTATACTAGATGGAGCATGAGTAGCTATATTAAAAAGTACCTATCAAACATTTTAGCCGGATTGTCATCAGTTATATTAGTAGCTCTATTTGTGCCATTTTTAATGGGCACACTTTTTAGTGCTAACTTGTCGCTTTCTAGTATATGGCCAGTATGGCTTATTATTGTAATTTGTTTTGGTTGTATATTTAATTTTTATTTTAGTAATTTAAAATATGTAAAGATAACGATGATATTACTGATTCTCATACTTATCCCTTATGGATTTTTATTTTACATACACGCTAGCGTTTTGTTGTATGCAAACACTCTATCCTATAAAAGTCAGACTCAGGTAGACAATAACAAAGAAGAAGTAAGATTAAAATCAGATCAATCTAAAATAAAAGAGATGTATCTAAATGATAAAAATATAATATTATATACACCAGAAGTATACAAATCTATAAAAAATAAAAATGCTTGTATAGTAGGGTTAATGGAGAGTACAGAAAAAGCGAAACAATTTTTTGTATCTATGTTAGAAAAGTATGACGAAGATACAAACAGTACTAATATGAAAGCTACAAAAATAAAATCTGTAAAACTCTCCAATGTTTTTTATACTGACACTACGTGTACTGGAGTTTATATTTTCGACTTGAGTATCGGAGGAGAAGGCTGGGATACTACATACAACAGACATCAAGAACTATTTTTAGATAAAGACTTTAAATTTGTAACCAGTTATGCAGTGGATAACGATGATTTCTTATTAAGAAAAATAGATAAAAATAACGAAGAAACTGCTCTGTCTCTAGACAGATACAAAACAGAAATTGATAGTATTTTTGCAACTAGTAGTGTGTATGTTGTAGATAACAAGTAGAATGTATATTTAATTAATAATATAAGTATAAGCGCTTGACTTTGGGTGTAAAATTGTATATAAATAATACATATGAGTATCAACGAAGAACAAATAGAACAGACAGAAGAAGAAATGGTATTTGAAGATTTAAATGAGGAAGGTGAAGAATTATCTCAAAAAGATAAACTTAAAAAACTGCAAGAGAAAATAAAGACACTGACAAAAGAAAAACAAGAGTATCTGAGTGGTTGGCAACGTTCACAGGCCGACTATGCAAATCGTGAAAAGCAAATATCTACAGAAAAGACAGAGTCTGGCAAATACGCTATCAAAAAGTTTATCATGGACTTGCTGCCAGTTTTAGATACATACGATGCAGCACGCAGCAATGTAAAAGCTTGGGAGGCAGTTGATAGTAACTGGCGTACCGGTATCGAGTATATATTTAAAACATTTGAGGATAAGTTAGCTGGGGAGGGACTAGAGACATTTGGTACTGTGGGTGAGATCTACGATGCGAACCTGCACGAGGCTCTTGAGAGTGTCGCAACGTCAGATGAAAATCAAAATGAAAAGATATCACAAATTATCATGCGTGGTTACACACTAAATGGTATTCTGGTGAGACCAGCAAAAGTAAAAGTCTATAAATTTAACTAAAAATATAATTATAAAACTAAATGCAAATCACAATACAGAAAAAATATATAGTGGCATATGAAGTAGCAGAGAATATATTCGCTGTGTTTTTAGTGATTGTAAGTTTTGTTTTTAATATCGTAGTAGATATAGTAGAAAAAACAGTAAGAGAGTTTACTGAGACAGTTGCTAAAACTAGGAATTATTTACAAGCACTTTTTGGTTTTAATATTTATAGTTTAAAACTTGCGCGTGTACGTGTTTTAGAAACGAGAGCGGATAGTGTTAAAAATAGCTTTAAAAATAATGACTTTTTGATATATTCTAATTTACTTGCTCCACCAGTTTTGTAATTTTACTTATAAAAGTGCATCTTAATAAATATAAAACAAAAACAAAACTATGGCAAAAATAATAGGAATAGACTTGGGTACAACCAACTCAGCAGTAGCGATAATGGAGGGAGGTAAACCAAAAATAATAGAAAATATCGAAGGTACACGCACTACTCCATCAGTAGTCAGCGTATCTAAAAACGGAGAGCGTACAGTAGGGGCACTAGCAAAACGTCAAGCAGTAATGAATCCAAAAGACACCATATACGGTGTAAAGAGATACATGGGTCATACATTTTCTGACAAAGAGGTATCAGATGACATAGGACGTGTTTCATATGATGTAAAAGCAGGACCTAACAATAGCGTGCTGGTTAATCTTGGCGGCAAAGACATGAGACCAGAAGAAGTCTCGGCTATGATATTACAAAAAATCAAGGCTGATGTAGAGGCTAAAACTGGTGAGAAAATAACCGAGGCCGTTATAACAGTCCCTGCATATTTTAACGACACACAACGTCAAGCTACAAAGGACGCAGGCG
Organism: bacterium; assembly: GCA_043717115.1. Taxonomy (GTDB): domain Bacteria; phylum Patescibacteriota; class Minisyncoccia; order Phycocordibacterales; family UBA5272; genus JAUPVO01. The sequence goes on from JAYSXQ010000006.1 coordinate 9,286, forward strand.
CTATAGCAGGGCTCGATGTGAAGCGTATTATCAATGAGCCTACTGCGGCGGCTCTGGCATATGGTTTTGATAAAAAGGCAAATGAGAAGTTAGCGGTGTATGATTTTGGAGGAGGTACATTTGATATCTCAATACTAGAAGTCGGAGGACTAGATAGTGGTGAGGGTGTTGTGCAAGTAAAATCAACAGGAGGTGACTCGCATCTAGGTGGGCGCGACATTGATCAAGAGATAGTCAAACACATCATAGATACATTTAAAAAAGAAACTGGTATAGACTTAACTGGTGACAGCTTAGCACTACAACGTATAGATGAGTCTGCAGAAAAAGCAAAACATGAACTCTCTACTCAGGTGGAAAGTAAAATATTCTTGCCTTATATATCAGTAGGTAGCGAAGGCCCTAAAAACCTTGATGTTACACTAACTCGTGCGCAACTTGAAAACATAGCTAGACCATTTGTAGAGAGGTCAATAAAAATAACAGAGCAAGTATTAAAAGACTCTGGGTTTTCAAAGTCTGACATTAACGAGGTTATCATGGTGGGAGGACAGACACGTATGCCTATGATACTCGAGGCTGTGAAGGCGCTATTTGGCAAGGAGCCAAATAGATCAGTTAACCCTGACGAAGTAGTGGCGCTAGGTGCTGCTGTACAGGCTGGTGTATTACAAGGAGACGTAAAAGACGTACTATTACTGGATGTTATACCATTGTCACTAGGTATAGAGACTATGGGTAATGTATCTACAAAATTAATAGAGAGAAACTCAACCATACCAACATCACGCTCTCAGACTTTTTCTACAGCTAGTGATAATCAGACTAGTGTTGAGATACACATAGTGCAAGGTGAGCGCGCTATGGCACCGGATAACAAGTCCCTTGGCAGGTTCGTGCTCGATGGTATACCACCGGCACCACGCGGCATGCCACAGGTTGAGGTAACGTTCGACGTGGATGCAAATGGTATCTTAAACGTAAAAGCAAAAGACAAAACCAGTGGTAAAGAGCAGACAATTAGAATCGAAGCATCGAGCGGGCTAAGTAAAGAGGAGATAGCAAAGATGCAAGCAGATGCTGAAGCAAATGCTACAGATGACGCAAAGAAAAAAGAGGCTGCGGAAAGTAAGAACATTGCAGATCAATTGATACATACTGCAGAAAAAGCTTTAAAAGATGCCGAGGGGAAAGTCAGTGATGATATCAAAAAAGAAGTCATGGATAAAATATCAGATCTAAAATCTGCAAAGGAGACCAATGATCTTGAAAAGATAAAGTCAGCTAGCGAGGCACTTAATGGTAGTATGATGAAAATAGGTGAGGCTATGCGTACAAGTAATGATAATGCTACAAGTGAAACTTCTCAATCAAATGCAGAAAGCAATACTTCAAATGAAGAAGCAAAACCAGGAGAAGAGAGTGAAGGAAATACTGGAAATAAATAAGAAACAATATACACATATATAGTTAACAAACACAGTTGCGCACGCAACTGTGTTTGTGTTATAGTTATAGATATATGGCAAAGAAGGATTATTATGGAACATTAGGGGTTGAAAAAAATGCAAATGCAGACGCTATTAAAAAAGCTTTTTTCAAGTTAGCTGCAAAACATCATCCAGATAAGGGGGGGGACGAAGCAAAATTCAAAGAGGTGAACGAGGCTTATCAGACACTGTCAGATGAGAAAAAAAGACGTGAATATGATATGTATGGCGAGTCTTTTGCTGGTGCGAATAACGGCGGTCAGTCTGGATATTCTGGAGGTTTTGGAGGTTTTGACCCATCGCAATTCCAAGACATGGGATTTGACTTTGGAGACATGGGGGATGCATTTGGAGATATATTTTCAGGATTTGGTTTTGGTGGCCCACGTGAACGCAGAGGTAATGACGTCTCAATAGAAATAGAGATACCTTTTTCTGAGAGTATTTTCGGTACAGAACGTACAGTACTAGTTAACAAGATAAGCGCATGTACTACATGTAAATCAACAGGAGCAGACAAGTCAGCAGGCACAGCCACTTGTACTACATGTAACGGTAAAGGTAAAGTCAACGAGGTCAGAAAGACATTTATGGGTACTGTACAGTCAGTGCGTAATTGTAACGTGTGCGAGGGAACTGGACAGATACCAAAAGAAAAATGTGTAGATTGTAAAGGCCACGGAGTGAAACATAGTAGAGATGAGATACATATAGTGGTGCCAGTCGGTATCACAAACGGCGAGATGATAAAAATGATGGGTCAGGGTGAGGGTATTAAGAATGGAGCATCTGGTGATATGTTTGTAAAAGTTCGCGTAGCCTCACACCCTATATGGTCACGCAGTAATAGCGACCTAGTGATGATACACAAGATAAAATTGACAGACGCCCTGCTAGGTACAAAACAGAAAATAGTAGGACTTGATGGCGATATGCTCATAGACATACCTGCTGGAGTATCAATAGGAGAAACTATGCGTATAGTAGGACGCGGAGTACCTAGTAGTACTAGAAAGTCACGTGGAGACGCACTTATAAAGTTACAGATAGAGTTACCAAAGAAACTATCTAAAAATGCTAAAAAACTGGTAGAGGAAATGAGAGAAGAGGGTATCTAGTTTTTTATTTGTATTTTGTTAAGAGTGTTGTACATGCTATAATTCATATTATGAATAACATGAAAAAAGTTTTAGTATCAGGCATACAGTCAAGTGGCAGGATACATATCGGTAATTATTTTGGTGCTATAAAGCAAAATATAGAGCTGGGGAATAGTGGTGATTATGACGCCTATGTTTTTATCGCTGACTATCACTCGATGACTACTCTCGCCAATGCAAAAGAAAGAATAGAAAATACATTTGATGCAGCGTGTGTTTATCTTGCCTGTGGACTAGACACTAAAAAAGTAAAGCTGTTTAAACAGTCAGATGTGCCGTCTCATACTGAATTATCTTGGATACTAAACACTCTCACGCCGATGCCAATGTTAATGTTGGCCCACGCATTCAAAGACTCTGAAGCAAAAAATAAAGATGTTAATGCCGGACTATTCACCTATCCTGTACTAATGGCGGCAGATATACTGATGTACAATGCTGACACAGTGCCAGTAGGGCGTGATCAAGAACAACATGTGGAGATAGCTCGCGAGTTGGCTGGAAAGTTCAATCGTGCATATGGTGAGTATTTCAAAATGCCGCAGGCCTACATTAAAAAAGAAGTATCCACAGTGCCAGGAGTAGATGGTACAAAAATGAGCAAGTCTAAAAACAATCATATACCACTTTTTGGTAGTGATGAAGAAATATTAAAAGCTGTCAGGAGTATAAAAACTGATAGCATGATGCCTGAAGATAAAAAGAATCCAGACGAGAATAATATCTATAACATACACAAGTTATTTTTAAGTAGTGAGCAAGATACAGAATTAAGAGCAAAATACGAAAATGGTGGCCATGGATACAAAGACGCAAAAGAGGATTGTGCTAGATGTATCATAGATTTTGTGTCCCCTATGCGCGAAAAATACAACTATTACCAGTCTCACAAAGAAGAAGTTTTAGAAATACTATTCCAAGGTGCAAAGTCAGCAAATGAAAAAGCCTCTATGACTATTTCTAAAATAAGAAAAATGACAGGGTTGGATTTCTAATTAAGTTTTTTTCTGCTATAATAACTGATACAAATAGATACCTATGCAAAAATTAAACAGAACATATATAAAAGACTTGAGCAGTCACGTTGGTGCCGAGGTAATGATAAAAGGCTGGGTAGATGTGAGGCGTGATCAAGGCAAAATGGTGTTTTTGGACATACGTGACGTAACAGGAAAAGTCCAATCTGTAGCGCTACCGATGCATATAGACGCGGTAGAAGTGGCAAGTCAGGTACGCAGTGAGTGGGTCATAGAGATGACTGGAAAGGTAAATGCGCGTCCTGAGAAAAATAAAAAAGAGGGCGTACTAAATGGTGATATAGAAATAGAGATACTCGATATAGTGATACTAAACGAGGCCACTACTCCAGCATTTGATATATCGACCAGTGGATACGAAGTGGGTGAAGAGGTCAGGCTTTCGAAAAAGTATCTAGACCTGCGTCGTGCTCGTATGCAACACAACATACAAATGCGCCACAAAGTCACCAAATTTGTAAGAGATGAACTAGATAAACAAAACTTTTTAGAAATAGAGACACCATTACTAACCAATCCTACACCAGAAGGGTCACGCAGTTACCTAGTGCCATCTCGTATATGGAAGGGTAGTTTTTATGCATTGCCACAGTCCCCACAACAATACAAACAGTTGCTGATGAGTGGAGGCATGGAGAGGTATTTTCAATTTGCAAAATGCATGCGCGACGAAGATACTCGTGGAGACAGACAACCAGAATTTACACAGCTCGACATGGAAATCAGTTTTACCAGCGAAGAGGAAGTCCGAGCGATAAATGAAAAGTTGTTAATAGACATAGTAGAAAAGTTTTTCCCGCATAAAAAAATACAAGAAAAACCATTCCCTGTACTATCATATGCTGATGCGATGAGTCAGTATGGTAGCGATAAACCAGACATTCGTACAGATAAAAATGATCCTGACCTGTTAGCATTTTGCTGGGTGACAGATTTTCCATTTTTTGAAAAAACTGGAGCTGATAATATAGACGGTACTGGTGAATGGACTTTTACTCATAATCCATTTTCAAAACCACGCGACGAGTATATGAGTGACCTAATGGAAAAGAAAAACATAGGAAACATAACTACAACACAGTATGATATAGCGCTAAATGGTTATGAGATAGGCGGAGGTAGTATACGTAATCATAAACCAGAAGCATTGAAAAAAGTTTTTGAGATAATGGGTTATGCTGAAGATAGAATAGAAAAAGAATTCGGTCACATGTTGGCGGCTCTTGGTAGTGGCACTCCTCCACATGGAGGTATAGCTTGGGGATGGGATAGATTAATGATGGTGCTACTGAACGAGCCTAACATACGTGAAGTCATGGCATTTCCAAAAACAGGTGAGGGTAAGGACCTGCTCATGAGTGCACCATCTCCTGCGCCAGCAAAAACATTGAGAGAGTTAGGTGTAGAAGTAAAGTTAAAATAAAAAATAAAAGAAAACAGAAAACAGAAAACAAAGTGCCGAGCAATGCTCGGCACTTTTTTATAGACATTATATTAGGTTTCTATTATTTCAAAACTATATCTTCTCTTTTTGTATTTCCTCTACATCCTCGCTAATCTCCTCTACGTCTTCTTGTATCTCATCAATGTCTTTTTCTATTATCTCTACATCCTCTTGTATCTCTTGCACGTCTTCTTGTATCTCATCTATATCCTTTTCTATCCCTTCTACGTCTTTTGCTATCTCTTCTACATCATCACTCATCTCTTCTATATCTTCTCCTATCTCCTCCACGTCATCTGACAGTTCCTCTATATCTGCCTCCACGACTTCTATGGCTTTAGTGTTTCTATTTACACTCATCTGTATGAAAATGGATAGGTATATCGCCTCTAGTGATACTACTGTTGTCAAGACTAGTAAAACTTTATCTATAGGTGCACCAAAAATTATAAACATAAACGCACTGGTAAATAAAATAGTGTGCACTATCAGACTAGATACACTACCTATCCAAGTTGAGAATTTTATTGCCAATTTTTCTACACTAGTTAACTCTTTAGGTGGCATGTTTTGCATATGATATTTTGAGTATACTATAAATTACAGAAAACTAGAAAAAACACCACTAAAACTAGCGTTTTTTCTATGTATTTTTAGTGCAGTTTATGGTATAATGGATAGTATAAAATACACATATTATGGCAGCTAAAACCAACACAAAAACAGACACAGTTAAGAAGAAAACTACAGGTAGTTATGGCGCTGAAGACATACAAGTATTGGAGGGTTTAGAGCCAGTAAGAAAAAGACCTGGTATGTATATAGGTTCAACTGGACCCGACGGATTACATCACTTGATATGGGAGATTTTCGACAACAGTCGTGACGAGGCCATGAATGGCCATGCGAATCGTGTGGAGGTAGCGCTGTTACCAGACGGTATGGTGCGAGTGGTAGATAATGGTCGTGGTATACCAGTTGATATACACTCCAAAACAAAAGTATCCGCACTGGAAACTATCATGTGTACACTACATGCTGGTGGAAAATTTGGTGGTGAGGGGTATAACGTATCTGGTGGACTGCACGGTGTGGGAGCGTCAGTTGTGAACGCGTTATCAATTTTCTGTAAAGTCGAAGTACATCGTGATGGAGCACTGAGCGAGCAAGAGTACAGCATGGGTAAGCCAAAAGGAAAAGTAAAACAAGTAGCAAAATCAAAACTACATGGTACTGTAGTAACATACAAAGCCGACGATACTATATTCAAAGACGGCATAAAATACGACTGGAATCGTATAGTTTCTCATCTCCGTCAACAGGCATATCTAGTAAAAGGACTACAGATACACGTCATAGATGCGCGTGAGTTTACAGAACCTCTCGATCTGGACGGAGCTACTTATCTTGCTGATTTTAAATTACCAGTAGTTTCTACATCTTTTTATTTTGAGGGTGGACTAAAATCACTAGTCAAACACTATAACATAATGAGCAAGCCAGTACATAAAAATGTTTTTTATGTTGATGGCTCAGCAGATGACGTGGGTGTCGAGGTTGCACTACAGTACATTGATGATTTTAGTACAAAACTAGTACCGTTTGCAAACAATATATATAACATGGAAGGTGGAACTCATGTGACTGGTTTTAAAACAGCACTGACTAGACTGGTCAATGCTTATGCTAGGAAAAATAATATCTTAAAAGAAAAAGACGAAAACCTGGGAGGTGACGATGTGTTAGAAGGGTTAACTGTTGTCATATCAGTAAAAATGCGTGAGATACAGTTTGAAGGTCAGACAAAAGGTAAGCTGGGATCAGTCGAGGCTCAAGGGGCAGTGAATACAGTTTTCAGCGAGGCATTTTCTACATTTCTAGAAGAGAATCCAGACGATGCAAAAGAAATAGTAGGCAAGGGGTTACTGGCTATGCGTGCTAGAAAAGCCGCAAAGGCAGCAAAAGACACTGTGCTACGCAAAGGAGTGCTAGACGGCATGAGACTTCCTGGAAAGTTAGCAGACTGTCAATCTGGAGATCCAGCTGAGAGTGAACTGTTTATAGTGGAGGGAGACTCGGCGGGTGGTACAGCAAAAATGGGACGCGATAGGAGAACTCAGGCTATACTGCCACTGCGTGGAAAGATTCTGAATGTTGAGCGTGCCAGACTAGATCGTATGTTAGGAAGTGAGCAAGTTAAAAACCTGGTGTTAGCCATGGGTGCGGCCATAGGTGATACTTTTGATATTGGAAAGTTACGCTATCACAAGATCATAATCGCAACAGATGCGGACGTTGACGGTTCTCATATACGTACACTTTTGCTTACATTTTTCTACAGATACTATAGACCAATAATAGATGCTGGACATATATACATCGCTCAACCACCACTGTACAAAGTTAAACATGGTAAAGAGGGGTTCTATGCATTTGATGAAAAGGAGCGTGACGCTATATTAAAAAGACTGGGTTACAGTACTGATGATGTGGATGCAATAGTAGAAGACGAAGAGTCTGATGCAAATAACGACAGTAATGAGATAGAAAATGAAGACGAAAACAAGAACGGAAATACTAAATTGCTAAGTAAAAACAGAAAACCAAATGTTCAGCGCTACAAAGGTCTGGGAGAGATGAACGCAGACGAGTTAAAAGAAACTACTATGGACATAAACAATCGCACACTTCTCCGTGTTAGTGTTAATGATGCAGAAGAGGCAAACAAAACCTTTGAGATGCTAATGGGTAATGAAGTAGGACCTCGCAAGTCTTTTATACAGACCCACGCACATCTTGCAGATCTGGATATATAGTATTTGACATATAAAAAAATGTTTGTTAGTATTGTAGTAGATAGGGTTTACCTATCAATTTAAACCAATAGGCAGAAAGGAAGTAACTCATGGGAAAGTTTACAGTTTCTGATAATGCAGCTAATTCAAATGTTTCGACAGGTGAAGCGGCAGCAGCAGAGCACCAAGCTAGAGACGATGCTTCGGCATCTGGTTCGTTTGAGCGAGGTGACTCCTCAAAAAATAGTGAGCGGTTTAGTTCCAGTGATTCATCTGGGCAAGCTGCATCTGGTTTTTGGGCTTCAATTTTTGGTAAGTGATTACCAGAAACTAAGGGTGGCTACGGCCACTCTTTTTATTTTTCAAGATTGGTGGTAATATATAATAAATGGATAAATTTAAAAAAATAGAATACATAGATGCAAAATATATTTATTCTGATTCAGATTTTGAAACATTGAATCTAAAATTAGATAAACATACAGCTTTTGGTTATATAAGTACAAACAAAACAGGTGATTATATTGTAGAGTATATAAAAAAAATAATTAATAATAAAACTAAAGAAAGTGACTTGCTAATAGAGGGATTAATTTTACCTAATGGAGCGGTTACAGATGAAGTTAAATTTTTAGATACAAGAAACTATGGACAGATTGATAATAATATAGAAATATTTTGGGATGATGTGGTACATGTTATAAATAATAATAGATATGATGTTTCAAAAATGCATACAACAGGAGTTTTAGTTTATAGTAACGAAGATTTTATAGTAATTAAAAATCCTATTACTATAAGAGTATATCCAGAGCCAACAAAAAAACACCCTGAAAAAGATTCTAATTATTATATGATACCTAAAAGTTTTATTAAAGAGATTATTTTAAAATAATATGCAAAAAGATTTAATTTACTTAAAGTTAATAAAAGATAATATTGAACTAGAGTGTTACGGTGTTCTTTTAGAAGAAACTGAACACAAAGTTCATATAGCATTTAATTTTCTTAACTCATTTCCCGTAGACTCTATCTACATAGAAAAAAAAGATATAATCGTATCCAAAATAGTAGATTAGGTATCTCTTGAAAAGAGCAATTTTCTGTGTTATAATAGTCAGCAATACACCAAAGAAGTAGGTGAACTAAAGATAAGTTCAGATGTAAATCTCGACTTTCCAAAGTTCGTAAAACCTGCGGAGGACGCATAATATAAAGTAGTATTGGGTTTATGGTGTAATACTACTTTGGGTTTCATAAAAATTAAAAATAAAATATGGCATTAAGCAAATCTAAAAAAGTAGATCTGTTATCTGTATATGCAGACTCTTTGTCAAAATCAAAGAGCGTTGTGTATGTCAGTTATAAGAATCTACCTGTATCAAAACAGGAAGGCTTGCGCAAGGCACTGTTTGGAGAGGATATGCATTACACTGTGGTGAAAAAGACACTTTGGAATCGTACAGTAGATGCAGCTAATATAGCAGGCACTAAACCAGAAGTTACAGGTGAGATGGCAATAGTATGGGGAGATGATCTTCTAGCTCCTGCACGCCTCGCATATAACTTTGCAAAAGACAACAAAAAGTCTTTTTCAATAGCTGGTGGTATCTGGGATGGTGGTTACAAGTCAGGAGCAGAGATGATGTCAATTGCGACCATCCCTACTCGTGAGGTGTTACTATCACAAATAGCGTATCTATTAAAATCTCCAATGCAACGTTTTGCAATAGCGGTGAGTGAGGTTGCAAAAACAAAAAACTAAATAATTATTATAAATAATCAGAAATATATGGAAAAATTCGCAGAATTGTTAACAAAAATTGAAAATATGTCTGTTATAGAGTTAAATGATCTCGTAAAGGCAATTGAGGAGAAGTTCGGTGTGTCAGCAGCGGCAGTATCAGCAGCACCAGCAGCTGGAGCAGCTGTGGAGGAGGTAAAGGATAGCTACACTGTGCACTTAGTGGCAGCAGGTGAGCAAAAAATAGCCGTTATGAAGGTTATCAAGGAGGCTCTGGGTCTTGGACTTAAAGAAGCAAAAGACTTTGTGGACGGAGCACCTATGGATCTAAAGACAGGTGTTAAAAAAGTAGAGGCAGATGCTCTTAAGAAATCAATTGAAGACGCTGGAGGTAAAGTTGAGTTAAAATAGTTATTATCAAAAACAGCTTTGTGCGATGTATACAAATCATGCACAGAGTGACAACTTAAAATAAAAGTATGGCAAAAATTAAAAATGTATATGAAAAAGCAGGTGAGTCATACGACGTTCTCTCAAAAGAGTTCGGATATAAAAACCGCCTAGCTGCACCACGTCTGACAAAGCTAGTAATAGCAGTTGCGACAGGGTCAATGATGAAAAAAGACAGACACAGAAATGATCTAGTTGTAGACAGACTGACAAAAATCACCAGTCAGAAACCAAGCGTAAGAAAAGCAAAGCAGTCAATCGCTCAGTTTAAAATACGTGAAGGAGATGAGGTGGGAGTTGCTGTCACACTACGTGGTAAACGCATGTATGCGATGTTGGACAAGATATTCGCAATTGCACTACCGCGTACAAAAGACTTTCGTGGACTAGATAAAAAAAGCGTTGACGCTATCGGAAACATGACTTTTGGAGTAAAAGAACATACTATATTTCCAGAGATAAAAGACGAAGAGATCAAGGATGTGTTTGGTATGGCTATCACTATGGTAACCACAGCAAAATCAAAACTTGAAGCCACTCGTTTCTTTGAGCTAATAGGAGTTCCATACAAAAAAGACTAGTAAAAAACTAACTGCTATTTTCTTAAAAAAGAAAATAAATACAATAATACAAAAGAGCCG
>JAYSXQ010000051.1:0-1247 GCA_043717115.1 bacterium
CTTAGACCCAGGAGAAAAAAGTCCTACGTTTTTGTCCAGCATCTCCGCACATATTATAAGTGTATGTGCTACTGAGTTTGAGTTTTCTGTTTCTGAAAAAATATTAAATCCATACCTAGAGTACTGGATATTTTTTTGGTTTATTTCTAACGCGCAAGAGCGTATATTTCCCCAGTCTTTTAAAATATCTATTTTTGTACCTATTTTTATCTGTGTGCCTGTACGACCAATATCCATATCGCGATACGTTTTGTATTTATCTCCATCAAACTCCCAGGCGCGCAGATACTCGCTACCGATATTACCTATTTCTTTCCAGGCTCCTGTTTTGCTATCAGTTGCTAGGCCATGCATCTGGTATAATACTTTTCCATTTTCGTCACGTAGTTCTAAAAATGTGTGACCAGTAATACCTAATAGTAGTCTATGTTCTCGCTTTTCTATACTGTAGTATCCGCGTCTGATAGTTTCTTTTGGTCTAGTGTACGGGTTAAGCAATATAACAAATATCAAAAAAATAACAATAGCAATATCAAAAAAGTCTTCTATTATTTTAATAAATATTTTAAACATAAATGTTATAGTTACAGAGCTGTATTATCTAGAAAGATGCTGGTCAAACCTAGCATATACACTAGGTCCTCTATACTGGTCCGATCCCCAAAGTAGTGTAATATACCATCTGCCAGGAGAAACTTTTACTTCGTAGTCACTGTTTGAGTAACTCATAGAAGATACAGTGCCCTGTGTTCCACCTAGTCCCCCAGCATATGTGTATACATTAGTTGCAGTACCAGCACAAGGGGTGTCGCTGATAAACGAGTAAACAGAAGTTCTGTCACTTGTGGATAATCCTATAGCATAAAACGCTCTGTCATATGTAGCGTCATCTGGTACATCTAGCGGATAGACTTCTATGCCTGCAGTACCGCTTCTTAGATAGTCTTTATTTATACCTAAGCTAGTAGGTAAAGTTTTATTTACCGCATTAGCACACAGCGTCTTCCAGTCTAGATGCTCTGAATTCAGGAAACTACGCGGTGCCGTCAGCGGCATATTAGCAGCAACGGTACCGATATTCTCAGCGCCTGATCCTACAAGCTTAGGAGATGTAAAAATTGCAACTATAGCAGCTACAATATCTGAAATAGGGGTAGGTATTGCTGCTAGCTCAGTTGGTTCTGTTAATATTACTATGCCTCTAATTTTCTGCAAACATATTATGTCTGTAAGTTTTGTATTCTCGA
>JAYSXQ010000052.1:0-1171 GCA_043717115.1 bacterium
CAGTAATCATCGCGCAGCCAGATGTAGTAGTTACGTCAACGATAGATAATACGCCATCAAATGTGCGAGACATTGTTGACGTTGATAGTGAAAATAGAATAGACTTTGAAATAGAATCTACAAAAACAGATATAATTAAATATTTTGAAAACTTACCTGTAGACACTCCTAAAATAGGTATTTATCCTGGTGCGAGAAAAATAATAGCAGATTTAGAGCAGTCTATACACAGATACATAAATGGACTTGGGGTAGATAATGAGAAAAAGAAACAGGTTTTTGAATATCTAATTGGTACAAAAGAAAAATATGGTAAAATTTCTGTTTTACACACTGTTTTAGCGGAGGAAAATAAAAAATTAAAAGATAAGAAATATCAAAATAAGCAAGATATAAAGAAAATTCTTGCCGTACCTACCAACACAACAAAAATAGATCACTCGCAATTTGCACACTCGGCAGACCAAGTGGGTAAAACTTTTACTGAGCGTGAAGTAGAGTTTTCTAATGTTTTAAATAACATAAAAAACACAACCAGCAAACAAGAATTAGAGACTGTTCAAAAAGAAATACAGAGACTTTATAAAAAGTATCGCGGTATTGAATATAACGATGAGGATTTTGCAACTCCTAGCCCAGTAATAGAGTTAATTGATGCATATAACAAAAAAATGCTAGCAATACAAGCAAGTCGTGGCGCAACAGTAAATCAAATAGTAAATGTCGGACAACCACCAGCACAAGTAGTGGTAAACACTGGCACCATACAAGGACCAGACACTCGTAATTTTGATGAAGCAAAAAAACTTGGTGAACACATAATTACACTTATACAAGCAAATAAAGAGCGTGAAGCAAAAATAGAGATAGCGCATTTTGTACATCTACATAAACCAAAAGGAGCTTGGTCAAAAACAGATCCGTATAATGTGATATATAAAGACTTAAATATTGAGTATAATAAAAAGTTTCCAAAAGATGTTGTTGTACCTCCACCGGTAGCGCCTCCAAGTGGACCAGTTACACCATTACAACCTATTGACCCAGCAAAGATACTTAATCAGCAAAATTTTGACGCCCTCAAACCAGAACTAAACAAGAGGTTAGACAAGACAAGCACTGCCACAGAAGTATATAATCCACCACTAGGCGCCACTCTGCCTTCTAGTTA
>JAYSXQ010000053.1:0-3733 GCA_043717115.1 bacterium
GAGTAGTTACTGATGAATCGCAGCCATGCATCTGTTGTGCCAGTCCAGCCAGCTGCTGCATGATAGTTTTCAGGAAGAAAACCTTCAGGATTACGAACGATACTCTTGCCATCATAGTATGAGACACGATAGTCAGGTATGTTCTCAATAGTCCGCCCATCATATGACATCTCTCCAGGTTCACGACCGTTAACTACTTTACCTTGGGCATTTTTTAGTTGCAGTGTTCCCAGTGACTCGACCAGACTCTCTCGCGAGATGCCGGCCTTTGCTAGGACATTTTCATGTGCCCAGTCATAGTAGTTACGTCCAGTCTTTTTTTCAATCATCGCACCCAGCATGGCATAGGCTAGGTTACTGGTGACTTGTATACGTGGAGCATTACCAGCAGAGTCATAGCTTAACTTTTGAGCGAAACTGATAGGTAGTGACCAGCCAGTAACCTTAGATATGTCTATATCAGGGACTTTATAACCATCAGGTATGTTACACCCTGTAGTTACTGGCTCAACAGCATGTCTGATCGTGCATTGACTATGCCACGGTTGCACGACGCTGTTCCATGTTTTTACCCCGGAGGCACTCATTAGGTTTTCGTTATAGTCACACAGGCCCATGTCCACGCACTTTTTTACTGCTGCGCGAGTGATGGGTTTTGCGAGACTGGCTCCGCGGCCTGCAGCGTTGGCCTGTAATGGCAATACTGGCAAGCCTTTTGCTAGGCGCTCACCACTGTCATAATCGGCATAACCCACAGCACAGTTGGTCAGTTCACGACCCTTGTAGGAGATCGCGAACAGTCCAGCCATCTGTCCACCCTCTTTCATCAGCTGCTTGATCATGGGCAATGCACGCCCTTCCAGTTCGGCTTTTTTGCTTTGCTGAAAACTTGTGAGTGTACCGCTGTCGATACAGCTGTGAGGCAATTCATAATTGTGTGGTAGCGCATATGCAACCGAGGTTACAAATACGAAACATAAACTTACAAACTTTACAAAGATCTTCATGATTTTCTCCTTTCAAGAGATTAAATATTAATGTATCAAGTCTGAGTACAGCATAGCATATAATTAGTATTTTGTCCAGTACTTATCTAGTGCAAATGTGTACAGCTGCACTGTATATTATACTGTGCATATCGCATACAAATAATAGCAAAATGTTTGTTACACTTTGTATATGAAGAGAAACTTACTATTATTTACTACTATTATCAAATTATTTGTTTTTGTATTTGCTGTTTACTTAACCTCAACACCGAGCGCCACAGCCGCCTGTCCAGCAAAAGAAAACTGTTCAACTGTTTATTTTAGTAATGGTTGTCAAATATGTTGTACATCAGATGATATGATCGAAGGTGGTGCTTGTGGCAGTGGCACTAACACATGTAACCCAGGAGTAAACTGTACTAATGACGTGATATGTGGAGCACCGGACAACGGCAGACACGCTGTAGGATTCGCATGTCCTTATTATTGTACCGGCACTACTTCATACTCTAATACTGGATACTCTGATCCTAATAATAACAATAGCTGTTATACATGTCCTGCTAATGCATCAGCGAATGCTGATCATAAAGGATGTACTTGTAATCAGGGATATGAGTGGACGGGGTCGTGTACTGCTATTGTTACAGCATGTACCCCAGGAGTAAACTGTACTAATGACGTGACATGTGGAGCACCGGATAATGGCAGACATGCTGCAGGATATACATGTCCTACTGCTGCTACTTGTACTGGAGGAGCGTCTTTTACTTATTGTAATACATCAACACATAGATACTCTACGACTAATTGGACACAATCAAGAGCATCTAATGGCACTCCAGGATGCCCTGGATACACGGATTTAGGTGAATGCTCCACCAATACCACATGCCAATCAAGTAATCCTAGTGCGCCGAATACAGATGGCGCAACAGCTAGCTGTGTTTCTAATGTCAGTGCATGTACGGGAAACACATACTCTAGTACTGGTAATGCGCCGTGTACACCATGTGAAAGTAATAAAACTGCGAATGCTAATCATACAGCTTGTGGATGTTTTGTGGTTGGTGAATCTTGGAATGGCACCATGTGTACTGCTGGTAATCAAGCATGTACATACACATGTCCGAGTGGGGATACCAGATCATCTGTCACTGATTCATTTGGTACATGTACAGTAGCAGCTGACTGTCCAGCAGCCTGTCCAGCTAAACCTACACACTCAGCATGGAACATTGGTAATGGGGCCTATCAGACTAGCTGTAGCTACTACTGTATCGATAATTATACTGGAGCAAATTGCGATACGGCACCGACCAACAGTTGTGGAGCATGGTCAACATACGGTTCAGCGTCATTTACCGGAGACAGTTGTAGGATAAATACATCCAGATCATGTACTATAACGGGAACAGAGTATGGCACACAGTCAGACAGTTCTTGTACATGTCCATTTCCATACTCGGGCACTAGCGCTAGTGTGTCAACATGTTATAGGTCTAGTAGTGTTATAACTGGAAACGTACGTACACGCCTAGTTAACGGCACAGTGCCGTCTAGAATACCATCATGGGCACAGACTATTGATATAAGTATACTAAACGTTGGAAATACTACCGCAACAATTAACGGATCAAACTACACAACAGGAAATGTACCAAAAGCAACTGCCTATTCGGTACAGCCAATATGGACTAATTTTTATAGTAAAGGACTGATAACTGGTCCCAGTGTAGGAGTTTCTAGTTATGAGTACCAAGCTGCTGGTGTAGCATGTGGTGGAGCTGATAATTATGACTGTTATAACTACTTCTCTAATCCTGGTTCATTCGCAGCTAATGATAAATCGGTAGACACTGGTATGGACTTTACATTTACTCCTAACACTCCTAGTGTCAGTGCACCGAACGCTAATGGAACATATGGATCGAACATACCCATTTCCTGGTCTGGTATAAACGGTACAGTCATAGCAACTTGGTCTATCAATTGTCCTGGTTTTGGATCGAACACAGGAACTGGTAATGGTAGTTATACACTTAACAATATCAGAAACAATAGCACGTGTAGTCTGTCTGGAACAGACGAGTGGGGACAGTCATTCACTGCTAGTATACAGGTTGTAATAGGCGCCCAAGCAGCTCCAACTATCACAAGTTTTAAAATAGCCACTCCATATGACACTACACCAGCCAGTTCGGCTCGTACTGTAAATGGTGGTGCGGCGTCGTCATTAACATTAGTAGTTAGTAATATAGACAGCAATGATACTTGTAATGTAAAGTTCAACAATGGATCGAGTATTACTAATTACCCTATAACAGGTAATCAGTTTTCTGGTGGTACATATAACTGGCCATCATCGCAACTGAACCCTTTTAATGCTAACTCTAGCTGGGATGCATCCTGTATAAACAGTAGCGGCATACGTACAGCAACTAGTACTGTTAACTTGACAGTCATAGACCCCGTAACTACTAGTGTTACGTATCCTAGTACGCCTATCACACTAGGTCAGACTAAAACTGTAGACATAAGTACTACCGGTAACAGTTGTACACTTTACAAAACAGTATCTGGAGTTACCAACCCAGTCAGTGGCGCATCGATGAGTAGTGCAGTTGTTAACAGTAATGGCACCAGATCATATAAAGTCACTTGGACACCTACTCAAACTGGAACAGACGGTCCATACAGTGTAGACTGTTTGGATACAACCATATCATGGAGACCGCATATAG
>JAYSXQ010000054.1:0-1162 GCA_043717115.1 bacterium
GACACCAGTTATACTCATGATCAGATGGTGGTGAATTTTGGTGAGGATATAACTAAACTAGTAGAAGGAGTCACAAAACTAGGTCATGTAAAATACACAGGCGCTGAGCGACATGTAGAATCACTACGAAAATTTTTTATAGCTATGAGTGACGATATGCGTGTAGTGGTGATAAAACTCTGCGACAGATTGCATAACATACGTACATTACAGTACGTGCCAAAAGATAAACAGAGACGCATAGCCCTAGAAACTATAGAAATACATGCCAGGCTCGCTGACCGCCTGGGTATGGGGCGTTTAAAAGCAGAACTAGAGGATACAGCTTTTTTATATGTATATCCTGATGAGTACGCAAAAACGATGCGTATACTATCTGACATAAAAAGCGCTGACGAGGATACACTAACAGAAGTTGCAGATACTATCAGGGACGAATTAAAAATACTAGAGGTAAATATAGAGCGTGTAGACAGCAGAATAAAACACTTGTACTCACTCTGGAGCAAATTAAAAAAACATAATTATGATATATCAAAGGTCTATGATATCATCGCATTGCGTATCATAGTACCAGAACTGTCAGACTGTTATCAGGCACTCGGGGTCATACATGGACTGTATAAACCTGTACCTAGCAGATTCAAAGACTATATAGCATCACCAAAACCAAATGGATACCAGTCGCTACATACCGCCATATTCACAGGTGATGGGGCAATAGTCGAAGTACAGATAAGAACAAAACAAATGCATGAAGAGGCAGAGTACGGTATAGCGTCTCACTTGTCTTATAAAGAAAAACACGACAAACACGCAAGTGGTAAACTTGCAAAGAAAACGTTGTGGACAAAAGACCTAATAGAGTGGCAAAAAGATATGACCCCAGGTGGTAAAAAGTCTAAGACTTTTATGGACAATCTAAAAGCAGACTTTTTTAATGCACGTGTATTTGCATTCACGCCAAAAGGTGATGTGTTAGACTTGCCAGAAGGGTCCACTCCATTAGACTTTGCATACAGTGTGCACTCTGATATTGGTGACCATGCTGTGCGTAGTTATGCAAATGAAAAACTAGTACCGTTTAACTATACTATAAAAAACCATGACGTAATACGTATAGAAACTAGTGATAGTGCAAAACCAAACAGAAAATGGCTAG
>JAYSXQ010000055.1:0-10667 GCA_043717115.1 bacterium
GCATGTTTTGTTTTTGATATTTTCTTATTATTTTTTATATACTCTTTACTTTCAATTTTGTCTGTCTTGCTTTGTCTAGCTTTGGCATTCTGATTATTAGTAGTCCATGTTTCTCTACTGCCTCCGCCTCTTCTATTACTACTTCACTAGGTAGTAGTATGGTACGTGTAAAGTTACCCCAGTACAGTTCACGATAAAAATAATCATCATCTGCAACACCAGTGTTGCCTTCGCGGCGACCCTTTATGGTTACCATATCACGAGTGATAGATAGGTGTAGATCCTCTGGTTTTACTCCAGCGACCATTGCCTCGATTATGAGTTCATTTGATGTTTGGTAAACGTCTACTGACAACTCACCTTCTTCTTCATCCTCTGCATAGGTATCCTCTTCAACTGGTGCTAGGGTACGTCTAGTGCGAGTGGTCTCGATTGCTCCTTTACGAACACGTGGCTCTTCTTCATACATATCTTCATCTATTTCCTCATCATCTTCAACAGTGATGGATCCAGCAAGTTTTTCAAAAAAAGTTTTTTTATCTTTAAGCATAATAATGTGTACGTTACTCTGTAATCAATACAGTATATAATGTTATTTTCTTATGTGTGTAAAGTTATACACAGATTTGTACTAGGATGCCCATTCTTGTATCATTATCATCTCTTCGTCTGTTTCTATTTTTATCATACTCCATATCTCTTCGGTGATAAATGGCATGAACGGGTGCAGAGTAATCATGTTCGCGCGGAGTATTTTAAGTAGTAACATCTTTGCAGAGTTCGCATTATCATCATTTTGTATTCTAATTTTATGGGTTTCTATTATCTGGTCACAAAAAGTTTTCCAAAAATAATCGTATATTTTCTCGCTAGCAATGTGAAGTTTATAATCCTCTATGTCTTTTGTGATTTCTTTTAATTTCTCTTGCCATACATCATACAGCTCTATATCTGTTTCTATCATCTCACCATTCATGTCTACTCCATCAGTTTTCTCTAGTACAAAACGGGTAGCATTCCAGATTTTATTTGCAAATTTTTTATATGCTTCTACTTTTTTAGGGTCTAGATTCATATCTACTCCTGGCGCATTGTTAACTATCAGCCCCATACGCAGTGCATCTGTTCCATATACATCAGAAACCTCAAGAGGTGATATTACATTTCCCTTACTCTTGCTCATTTTCATGCCTTTTGCATCACGGACCAGGCCATGTAGGTATACGTCTTTGAACGGCGCACGACCAGTGACATATATACCCAGCATTATCATGCGAGCTACCCAGAAAAACAGTATGTCCGCTGCTGTTTCCATTGTCTGTGTCGGGTAGTACTTTTCAAGATCACCAGCCTTGGTATTTTCTAGTGTTGCAAATGGCCACTGACCTGACGAGAACCATGTATCAAAAGTGTCATTGTCTGGAACTAGGTCACCGTTACAGTTTTCACATTTAACTAATTTATCTTCTAGATCTACATATCCAGCATCACAGCCAGTACATATTTTTGCTGGTATTTTTATACCCCAAGCTATCTGACGCGATATGTTCCAGTCTTGTATATTTTCCATCCAATGGTTGAAAACTTTTTCATGTTGATCGGTTAATATATTAACCTCGCCACTTTTTACAGCCTCTATGGCTTTTTGGGCTAGTGGCTTCATAGTTACGAACCACTGGGCCTTGATTTGTGGTTCTATCTCACGCTCACACTTGTAACACACTGGTACATCGTGAGTGTAGTTTTCATCTATTTTTACTACTAGTCCTTTTGCTTGTAACTTTTCAACTATTTTACTACGTGCGTCTTTTATACCTGTGCCTGCAAATTCCCCTGCAATAGGGAGTAGCTTGCCACGCTCGTCTATGACCTGTTCCCAGTCTAGGTTGTGACGTTTTGCTATTTCAAAGTCCACTGCTGAGTGCCATGGTGTGATAGTCATAGCCCCTGATCCTATTTCCATATTACTCGCTGTGTCTTTTATAACTGTAGTTTCTATCTCTCCGTTGATCCATTCTAGTTTTATTTTCTGTCCATGTGTGAACTCGGCATATCTAGTGTCATCTGGGTGCACCACTACGTATTTGTCTCCGAACTTTGTCTCTGGTCTAACTGTTCCTATTGTAAATGGCCCGTACTTAAAATAGTAAAAAGGGTCCTTTTTTGTAATGTACTCCGTCTCTAGATTAGAGAGTGAAGTTTGATGTTTACAGCACCAGTTTACTATCCTCTTTCCTCTGTATAGTAACTTGTCATCTTCTAGTTTCTTAAAAGTTTTATATACTGTTTTTATGATGCCTCCATCTAGTGTGAACATTTCACGCGACCAGTCACAACTAGCACCTAACTGTTTTATCTGCCCCTCCATGAATTGCTTGTTAAACAGGGTAAAGTCCATGATCTCTTTGTACAGTTCTTCACGAGTCATGTCGAATCTAGAGCGCCCTTCTTTTTCAAGCTTCTTTTCATAAACCACCTGAGTTTCAAATCCAGCATGATCAGCCCCTGGTAACCACAGTGTTCTGTAGCCGTTCATCCTTTTGTATCTGATTAATATATCCTGTACTGTGACAAACAGTCCATGTCCAGCATGCAGCGAGCCGTTAGCGTTTGGCGGGGGCATTATTATAGTGTACGTTTTTTCTTTGCCGTTTTCGTCTAGTTTTATATTGCCTGCTGGTAAATTATCAGGGTTAAAGTATCCAGACTGTTCCCACCTCTGGTACAACATAGGCTCAACAGTTTTTGGATCATATGGCTTTAGCAGTTTTGCACGCTCACCTGTCAATATCTCTATGTATTCTTGTTTTTCCATAATTTTATTACTATTTATAATAACATATTTGCAGTATTTCTCAAAAAAGTGTATGATGTAGAGTCATTTACTGTTCTTTTTGTTTTTAGGAGATGTTATGGCTATAGAAAAGTTAAAAGATTTGGTCGGATCAGCAACAAACACACAAAGTTTTGTCCACGATCCTGTACACAAAGAGTTGGCTACAAATTGTACTGTACACGACGATAGTAATGTGATCGGGTTTTTTGAAGATTTTAGATTCCTTTCTAATTTCTGGCCGTGCAATGTGACTGCATACGGTGAAGTTTTTAAGTCCGTCGATTCAGCATATCAGGCCGCAAAGTACCCAAGCATTTCTGTCCGTAAAGTATTTCTGGAATTGTCTCCATCTACTGCAAAAAAAATGGGTAAAAGTAAAAATCTAGAGATACGTCCTGATTGGGAGCATGTAAAAGTATCTATAATGTATAACTTGCTCACACAAAAGTTTAATTCACTAATCAATCCAGAACTTGATAAACTCCTCAGAAACACCGGAGCCAAGCACCTAGAAGAGAGGAATTATTGGGGAGATATGTTTTGGGGTACTGACGAAAAGGGTAATGGATTTAATAATCTAGGCAGACTGTTGCAATGCGTGCGATCGCATCAGGCGATAGAGTCTCTAGAAATGTAATTCTTAAAGAAGAAAAATAAAAAAGCGCACATATGTGCGCTTTGTTTTTGTCAGATTATTTTATCAATTGTTGTTTCGGAGGTGCTCGATTAGTGTTACAGTTTCTGTCCATCTGTTTTTTAATAGGGGTATCTGGAAAAACTCAAATGGGTCACACATAGTGCCAGATACGTTATCGCGCAACGTAGTACCACTGACCGTTGAGCTCATTACTGGACATATAGTTTTAGCTTGACCCAGGTAGCCACCATCAAGATGGAAAAGAATTTGGAAGTTAGTGTCATCATCTGTAGCAACTTGCCCAACATGATTAACCAAAGTGACTCTTTTTAGAGTGTTACTGTCTATACGATAAGCCAAAGCACACTGGTATGCAGCCACAAAGTCCATTAACATTCCAGCTTCGGTTGGTATTGGCGGCTCCACAGCGAGTATCTGGTCATTAATGACGCTACTAGAAGTATCGTTAAATCCAAGATGCTCCAGTGGTGTGGATTTAAATTTAATATCAAAATAATATATGCTATATCCGGCCCTATATCCAACTTCTTTTAGTATTTCGATTTCTGATGGATTTAGAAATGTAAATTTTGTAAATCGTAAATACGGTGTGACAGTTCTATTGAAGATATTAAAAATTGCCATCACTGCCACTGTTATGTCTGGCTGTAAACTGACACCAGAGTACTCCCACTTACCTATTCCTGTAGTCATAACTATTCTCCTTGATTCTTGAAAGAAGGTGCACACAACTGTGTGTTTTTACCTGTTAGTATACTACATCATGTTACGGCATTTTGCAACAAAAGATAACTTGTGTTAATATATGACACTATGACTGCAACGCAAAACAAAATACTAAAAGAATCAAAAGACCATGTATTTAAAAAAGTAAAAGTAAAACGAGGACTAGATGGGCTGGGACTGTTTGCAGATGAAAATATAAAAAAGGGAGAAGTGGTGATAGAGTATGTTGGAAACGTACTATTAGGAGCAGATGCTCGAGACCCAAAAGACAATATGTACCTATTCGAAGTCTCCAAAAACAAAACCATAGACGGTAGTCCAAGATGGAATCAGGCCAGATACTGCAATCACAGTTGTGACGGTAACGCAGAGAGTAATATAAAAAAGGGGCGCGTATTTATGTTAGCCACTAAAAATATAAAACAAGGGGAGGAGATCACATATGATTATGGTGAGGAGTTTGTAAAAGAATACATAACTGTAAAAGGCTGCCGATGTCCTGCTGTAAAACATAAATATACAAAGTAACAAGCTTGTGTTTTTATAATATGTGCGAGATACTTAGGCTATTAATACAGATAGTAATATAAATACAAAATATAAATATGCAAATTCCATTAATTTTACAAAAATCAGTAATTGTTTTTAAAAATTTTAGTGGCTATTTTTATATAACAATGCTTGCACTTTTTACATTGCTATTACTTGCTGGGCTAGTTCAGGTACTTTATTTTAAATCAAAAGTTGCAGGAAATAGATTTTTAGGGTACGCATTTTTAACTTTAATTATTTCTATTTGTGTATGGGGTACAGTTGCTTTTGTGCTAACAGTTATTAATAATACAAAGAATACTGGAGATATACCGACACCAGGTATGTTACAAAACGTGCCTACTTATTAAGTTCCATTTGACTTTTGTGTGTGTAGTAGTATAATTAATAGATGAAATCAGCATTAAATAAAAAGATAAATGCAGTAGTAGAAGCAGACCCAAGAGGTGGTTTTAGTGCTTTTGTGCCGTCTATGCCGGGGTGTATCAGTGAGGGTGAAACCATATCAGAATTAGAAAAAAATTTAAAAGATGCAATATTAGGCTGGAGAAAAGTTAATACAAAAATAAGGATACACAACTTAGAAACTTTTATATTTCCTGTAAGTGTCAGTGTGTAATGTTTACAGTAACGATAATATATTTGATACATGCCAAAATACAAATCAAATAGTAACAGTACCAGCCCATAACAAAGACTTAAAAATAGGGACAGTAAAGTCAATAATGAGAATGTGCGGACTGTCTCAAAAAGAGTTTTTGAATATGGTATAGTTCTATGTGAATATATTTTCTGTGATATACTAATCCCATGGCGAATACTCAAATAGTACAATGCGGTGAAGAGATAGCATGTAAACTTGCCGATCTGTATCCGACACTTGCGCGTTTTGCTGAGTTTATAGTTCAGTACTTGTTCCCAATGATATTTTTCACCGGTATATTTTTAACAGTGCTACCAATACTTAAAAACCCAGACAGTCCAGAAAACAGAGCTCAAGCTAAAAGTAACTTTATAAAGCTAGGCGTAGGTACGCTATTTATAACGGGTGCGTATTTTATTATAAAGTCTATCCTATTAGGGATAGGTGTGTACGATACAAAGATAGTTGCACCAGCTGCGACTACTTCGTTTGCACCATCATTTATAGAACGTGCCCACGCTCAAGCCGAGATACCTTATACTCCACCAGCAACAACACCGACGACACCTGTAGCACCGGCCAGTAGTGACAGTATAGGCACATTTGCGAACCCACTAAAAGACGTGACTATACAGGGAGTTTTAATGGGAATAGCAAACATAGTATTTTTCTTTGCCATACTGGGAGTTGTGTATGCCATCATACGCGGAGTGCTGTATCTACTATTAACCCAGCAAAACCCTGACAATTTACGAAAAGGAAAAGTCTGGCTAATGTGGAGTATGGTGGCAGCAGTACTAGTGCTGGGGGCTCAGACGTTTTTAGATGTAATAGTCGGTGGCTGGAACTCGGTCTTTCGGTAAAATATTATAGAAAATAGAAATAAGTGATATACTAAAATAATAAATATATATAGAACATGGAAACAGCATACGCACAATCACCAGCACCAACCACAGGAGTAGCGGCAGGAAGTGGGGGTACGTTACTAGGTAACGTCGATACACTGTTCGGTAGCCTTAACAGTATAGTGGGAGGAAGTCTGGCAACACTACTAATGACTGTGGCGTTTATCGCATTTTTAGCTGCGGTTATTAATTTTATTATAAAAAGAAGAGATGGAAAAGGCGGACTAGAAGACGCCAAAAACATGCTGGGCTGGAGTATCGTGGGGTTGGCAGTGATGGTCTCTATATGGGGACTGGTGAACTTTTTAGCATCCGCTGTTGGAGTAGATAAAGAGAAAACAGTAGCTAGACCACAGACGGTGTTTACTAAATAGTCAATTATGAGTATACTCTACATATAACAACTCATACATGAAAACAATATTAAAAATTATAACCGGAACTGCAAGTCTTTTTTTAGGGTTATACAGTGCAAGTGCTGAACAGTTTCTCACAAATGTAGATGGTATAGTCACAAAGTCTAATAGCATAGCTGAAAACGTCGCTACACTGATGATGACCATTGCGTTCATAGTTTTCTTATCCATTGTTATATTTTTCATACTTGAGCGCCGAAAAGGTAATGCAGACGGCATACAAAAAGCCGGCAGCATGCTGGGCTGGAGCGTAATCGGACTGTTTGTAATGGTAGCCATATGGGGGCTGGTAGGGTTTTTATCAGGATCGTTCGGTATTGCCATTGGTGGAGAAATAGCCCGTCCAAAACCAACACCAGTTACCAATACTGGCGGGTCTGGTAGCGTAACTGCTGGTTGTACTGGTAGTCCAGTTTGTACTGGCTTAGACCAGGCTACTTGTGCTGCAGTGACTGGTTGCTCTTGGAGATAGTGCGTCTTAGTTATTACTTATAAAACTTAATCACAAAAACTAACTAAAAATATGACAAATTCATTCAAAGAATTCATAAACAGTATCTCTGACCTGATAGGTAACACTATATCAGGATTGCTGTTAACCCTAGCAGTAGCGGCTTTTTTCTGGATAGTTGTAAAGTTTGTATTTAATAGGAGCAAAGGTAATGCAAATGGACTAGAAGACGCTAAAAATCAACTACTGTGGGGAGTGATAGGTATATTTGTTATGTTTTCTATATGGGGTATAGTTACATTTTTACAAAGTGGTTTTGGTTTTACCCAAAACACCATACAGGCTCCTACTATTACAAACGGTGCCGCCTCTTAAGTTAGAACTGATGCAAATCCACAGGTATTTAGTCCGCCTGTAAATCCTGGACCATCTATTGCTTTGCCTGTAGGAGATGGCGAAGCTTGTCAGTCTAATTCTGGTTGTACTAGTGGTTTATGCTATTTTTCATCCGGAGGCAACGGTCAAAATGGTATATGTCGTCCGCAGGGAGGAAGCAATAGAAGGTAAACTGACTTATAAAAACATCCTAGTGGATAAATCAGTTGCAAATAGTCCGATAAGTATATACACTGAATAGGTATAGATTTAAAATCTTATTAATTTACATACACAATATAAAACATGAAAAAAGGAATATCAAAATTAGGAGTTGCATTAGTGGTCGCCATATCACTAGCAACAGTAGCTATAACTAGCGCACAGTTGAACGCACCACAGATACCACCGTCATCTGGAGGTGGATCTGGATCCAGCATCGCGACACAGTTACAAAACATAGTTATAGCATTTAAAAACATATCAACAGGAGTGTACTCTTCACTGTTTGTGGTAGCGCTGATACTGTTTTTCGTAGGTATATTCAGATTCTTCTTATCAAAAGATAAAGACGCACATGAGCAAGGTTACAAGTTTATGGCGTTCGGTGTAGTGGCACTGTTTGTGATGGTAGGTGTATGGGGTATAGTAGCGTTCATCTCTCAAACACTTAATATAGGAGTTGGAGGAGATATACCAACACCAGGTGTACCGCAAAGCGTCCGTACATACTAATCCAGTTATAAATACAGAAAATTATGGACTTAAAAGTTACTGGCGTAGTTGCCGACCCGACCATCAGCAAATATCAAGCTAACTTTTTAACAGAAATAATCAGCCCATTGCTAGGACTAGCGACATCTATCGCATTTGTATTGTTTTTAGCAGGAGTTATCAGGTTTTTTGTCAGCAAAGCAAATGGGAATGCAGAGGATATAGAAAAAGGTAGAAACCATATGTTGTGGGGTATAGTAGCACTGTTTGTCTTGGTTTCGGTGTGGAGTATACTCAAGTTCATAGGAGGGAGTTTTAACTCTAGTTTCTGGTTTGTGAAGTAATTCATAAATTAAAATATAGAAAATAATAACAAAAATGGCTCGCGCAGCGAGCTATTTTTGTGTTATAATATTACACATAATATACAAGCACATGAAAGATACTACACAAGCATCAATGGAAGAAATAGTCTCACTGTGCAAGCGTCGTGGTTTCATATGGCAAGGCTCAGAAATATACGGTGGACTAGCTGGTACTTTTGACTATGGTCCATATGGAGTTGCGCTAAAGAGAAATATTGAAAATGCTTGGAGAAAAAGGTTTGTAATTGACCGCGAAGACATGTACGAGGTTAACGCTGATATTATCATGAGTCCAAAAGCCTGGGAGGCATCGGGGCACGTGGCTGGATTTTCAGACCCACTGACCGAGTGCGACAAATGCAAGCGTAGGTTCCGCCGCGATCATGTTGTGGGTGACAAATGCCCAGAGTGTAAAGTAGGTAACTTAGGTGCGTCACGTAACTTTAACATGATGTTTAAAACACAAGTAGGGGCTATGGAGGACAGTAGTTCTGTTGCGTATCTACGTCCTGAAACAGCAGGAGGTATGTTTGTAAACTTTAAAAACATAATGGATAGCATACATCCAAAATTGCCGTTTGGCATGGCGCAAATTGGCAAGGCTTTTAGAAATGAGATAACCCCTCGCGATTTTATATTCAGGCTACGTGAAATGGAGCAGATGGAAATAGAGTATTTTATTAATCCCAACATGTGGGAGGAAAAATTTACAGAGCTACAAAAAGAGTTCAAGTCTTTTATGTTGGACATCGGACTAGACGCTAACAAGATACACGAAGTAGAAATAGATGAGGCTGATAGGGCACACTATAGCAAGAGGACTATTGATTTTGAGTATGATTTTCCTATAGGACAAAAAGAATTAGCTGGACTGGCGTATCGTGGGGATTTTGACCTGACTGCGCATCAGACACACAGCGGTGCTAATCTGGCATATCTAGATGAGAGCACAGGGGAAAAGTTCATACCGCATGTTATAGAGCCATCTATCGGACTAGAGCGTACAGTGTTGGCAGTACTGTCTACTGCATATACAGAGGAGGATATATCACCCGCAACAGACGGATCAGACATCCGTATACTTTTAAAATTAAAACCAAGTATCGCTCCAGTAAAAGTCTGCGTATCGCCACTACTTAAAAACAAAGAGCAGTTAGTAAGCAAAGCCCAAGAGATATATAAAACTTTGAAAAAAGAAATAGGTGCAGTTATGTATGACGATAATGGAAACATAGGAAAGAGATATAGGAGGCAGGATGAAATAGGTACGCCATACTGCGTGGTGGTGGACTTTGAAACTATAGAAACTGACGACAGTGTAGGAGTACGTGACAGAGACACTATGAATCAAGAAAGGGTGAAGATAAGTGAACTCCATAATTACTTTAACGGTAAGTTTAATTAATATGTATTACTTTATACATTTTATATATGCTATAATATAAAGATATGTTTACAGTTTATAATATTTTAAGTGGAGCTTTAATTTTTACTCCGATAATTTTATACTTAATTCTAAGTAGAAGGGTTTCTAAAAAGAAATCTCGCATAATAGTCGGTGGTATATCTGCAGCTATATCTTTTTTGTTACCTTTAAGATGTTTATATGATGATTTCTGTTCTGGTTGGGGAGGTTTTGTTGTTATGATTGGATTTATATTTTTTATTGTTCAGTCTATAATATTTTTTATCTTTGCAGTATTTAGTTCTAATATAAATGAGAGTAGTAAACCTCTTGTTTAAATTAACGATTTAAGGCTGTATTTAAATCATTTTACCATTACCTACGAAAACTTGAAAGAAAAGAGTATTTGTAGTATAATAGAGAAAATACAAACATATGTCACAAGATCGCTTAATTAAAATAACCAACAAAGAGTCAGGAGAAGTCATCTATACTACGAAAAACAAGAAACAAGTTACTCGTAAAATAGAACTTAAAAAGTACTCTGCAAAGCTACGTAAACGTATTACTTTTAAAGAGTCTAAAAAATAATTGAAATAGCTCTCGTATTTCTCTCTC
>JAYSXQ010000056.1:0-3682 GCA_043717115.1 bacterium
TCGCTATCGCTCATGCGTATACATCCACCGCTATATGTACTACTGACTCTGGTTCCATCTGGGTGATACGGTATGCCGTGTATAAAAAAGTTTCCATAAAACTGCATACTATACGGCATATACACACTTCCTAAACTTGAAAAGTGCTTATACTCTTTTGATTTTACTTTATAACTACCCACTGGAGTCTCGTAGTAACTATTAGGCTTCCCTTTTGAAACTACATAGTAACTAGCTATAATTTTTGTGCCAGTAGCAGATTCTAGTACTGTACTTGCCATCATTTTCTCTAGGTCTATATAGATGTATTTTTTCAGTGTATCTTTTACTGTATCGTTTTCTAGCCGAGTGTCACCCAGTTCCGTTTTTTCTATTACACTGCCATACTCGCTTTGTATAGCAAAAACCCTCTCCATATTTCCGTTGTCTATAGTTGTGATCGCGTTATACATACACAAAAAACTCATAAAGAAAACAAAAAATTGTATCATGTGGCAGCTACGAAGTCTCATGTGAACGGGATTATAGTGTTAATTATAGCATACAGCATAAGGTTTTTCCAACGTGTTTTTAACTACTAACTATCAGTACTACTATTTTAGTGGATAAAAAACATAAAATTATGGTTTTTACGAGTATACTATAGAGGTACTTCAAAAAAGTATAATAATTAATTATTTATATGAATACATTAGACTACACGGTTGCAAATCTAGGTGACGCATTAGCAGGGGTGGTGACACAGGTGATATATTTTCTACCTAGCCTCATCATTGCTATAGTGTTGGTCATTATCGGTTTTGTTTTTGGTAGTATATTAGGTAGGGCTGTTTCTCACTTGGTATCTATACTAAAAATAGATAGAGCCTTGGACAAGGCAGGGCTTTCAAAAGTCATGCACGGTAACATGAGGATAACCGTCTCAGATATACTGGGAGGGCTAGTAAAATGGTCAGTGATTATATCATTTTTAATGGCTGCTACACAACAGTTAGGTATGGATGCATTTGCTGGTTTCCTATGGGAAATACTAGCTTATATTCCAAACGTTATCGTTGCAGCATTAATACTGGTTTCTACTTTCTTGCTTGCGGATTTTGTAGGTAAGTTAGTAGAGGGTTCAGCAGGTGCTGCGGGTATGAAGGGTGGTGCAGCAGGAGCTGTGGCCCACTATGCTATACTCATAGTAGGAGTATTAGCAGCGCTGGCACAGCTTAAAATAGCGACTGGTTTTATGGAGATACTCTTCACAGGACTAGTGGCCGCGATATCATTGGCTCTGGGTCTAGCATTTGGACTGGGAGGACGTGACGCAGCGGGGCGTGCTATAGAAAAAGTTGAACACAGGATCAATAGTTAATCTAGAAACTCTATAAAAGATTTTCTGGAAAATTTTTAAAAATAAAAATTTAAATAAAAATACATCAACTGACGAGTTGATGTATTTTTATTTTTGTACTAGAACTGTCTGTATAACTGTCTGTATAATTATTTTTGTGAAGTCACGAACACTTCTTTGGATGATTTTCTGCCCCACGAGTCGCTGGCATCTACACGTACTATGGTATAGGGTAGAGTGAACACTACAGTTTCAGAAAACTTACCACTGGTGTTTTGCTCTATAGGTCTGCCAAGTATATTAGCTTTTTGTGCATGTGATATAGTTCCACTGACTACAAACGTATCACCACTAACAGTGTCACCATTTTTTGGATAGTCTATAACTATGCTCGGACCTACAAAAAACGGAAACACCTTAAATAGTGAATAAGATAGTATTATAACCGCTATCAGTATTAAAAAAACTTTTTTTGTGAGTGTCTCTGCTAGCATTTTTGTATAGTCTAGTATTAGAAAAGGTCTTCTACAGGGTCGTTGTTGTTCCTGTTGTTGTTTCCGTCACCTATTTTTATTAGCACTTCACGCTGTTTGTTGTTAATCGATGGCCCCACTACTCCATGTCGTTCTAGCTGCATTATGAATTTTGCTGCTTTTGGATAACCCCAACCAAAACGTGATTGTAATTGGGTGGTACTAGCCTTGCAGGTACTGATCACATAGTCTTTTGCTTTTACATATTCAGCATCATCCACCGGCTCTGACTCGTCATCTGGGTTCTCATCGTCGCTGTTACTTGCGCCACTAGTGTTTATGTTTAGGCTAGCTTTTGATATGTCTATTTCGTCCCTATCATAATTGGCATAAGTCTCTTTTATACTGTTTATAACAGCACGGACCTCCTCACTTGATATAAACGGAGCCTGCACACGTACTGGACGAGGATGGTTCGGATCCATATACAGCATGTCTCCGTTGCCTAGTAGGTCCTCAGCTCCTGATTGGTCTAGTATGGTGCGTGAGTCTATAGCGCTCGAAGTCTTTAGAGCTATACGAGCAGTGATGTTGGCCTTGATAGTTCCAGTTATCACCTTTACGTCAGGTCTTTGTGTGGCGAGTATTAGATGTACTCCAGCTGCACGACCTTTTTGTGTTAAGTTGGTGATAGCGATAGTGATCTCTTTTGGATAGGACAACATAAAGTCATTGAACTCATCGAACACTATGACTATGTATGGTAACCTCTCTGGCATGTTCTCACCCGATATTTTCTTGCCTTTGCTTATTTTTTCAAGTGCTGGTTGTAGTATCTTTTTATTATAATCACCTATGTTTTGTATACCTACATACTCGTCAGCAAAATAGCTGTATCTACGCTCCATTTCACCTATTGCCCAGTTCAGACACTTGATAGCGTTTTTAGCGTCAGTGATAATAGGAGTGCCTAGATGAGGCAAGTTTTTATACATAGTGAACTCGACACGTTTTGGATCTATGACCATTAACCTTAGGTCACTAGGTGAGTTTTTGTACAGCAGTGAAGTGATTATGTTTTGCACAGTCACTGATTTTCCACTGCGTGTAGCACCAGCTATCAGTAGATGAGGCATAGTTTCTATATTTCCATACACTGGGTTACCTATGATGTCTTTTCCTATGGCTATGGTAAGGTTAGAACCCTCCTTAAATTTTGGATGGTCCAGCATACTGCGTAGCCCCAGTTGCTGTTTCTTTTCATTTGGAACTTCGATACCTACAAATGGTCGTCCAGGTATCGGCGCTTCGATATGCATATGTGTAGCTGATAGCGCCATCTGTAGATTATCCTTTAGTCCGAGTACGCGTTTTACATTGACTCCTTGTGCTGGTTTCAATGTGAACTGGGTAACTGTTGGTCCTACTGTTACACTACCCATTTCAACCGGTATATTAAAATTATCCAAAGTCTGTTTTATGGATTTCATCTTTGCTATAGTGTCTCCAGCCGCTGGTTTACCGTGGTCGCTGTTTAGTAGATCAAAAGGAGGGTGTACGAATTCTGGATCAAGTTTTAATTCTTTTGTCTCTGTCTCACTTTCTTCGATTATTTCCCCCTTACTCCCTGTAGATTTAAGGTAAGAAGACCCCTTTGCTGAGCCGTTTCTTTTTTCAGCACGTAGTAGTTCCTCGCGTATAGTCTCTCTATCTTCTGTAGAGTCTTCATCTCTATCCTCCTGATTCTCAGTCTCTGTATAGTCGTCCTCATTTGACGTCTTTTTTCTAAGCATAAAAGAAAAAATGCCGTCAAAAATTGAAAAGCTAAAAATACCTTTAAGCGTAGTCACTAGTCCACCCAGACTACTGT
>JAYSXQ010000057.1:0-10542 GCA_043717115.1 bacterium
TAAAACATGAAGTAGGACATGAAACGGACGCAAAGTTAAAAAATAACCCTAAGGATAAAGAAATATGTGCTTGGGTAGGACCAGAAGGAGGCTGGACGGACGGTGAGATAGAGTATTTTATAGCGAACGGTGCACAGATAAGAAAACTAGATACTTACATATTAAAATCCGTCACAGCGGGGGTGGTGTGTTTATACGATGCGCTGCAGTAAAGTAAAGTTTGCAAAAAAGTTATATTTACTATAGTATTAAAATTAGAATAGTGAACCAATAAACGACAAGGAGTTTTTAATGCATATAGTTTTCGAAATTGATCACCGTGTGCCTATTGGCATAGAAAATGTAATACGCAGAGCTATGAACGACCTTGCTTTGACGGCCCCAAACTGTAGTTATGAAACGAAAGTAAATTCGAAACTACTAAATAGACAACGTGACGATGTCCGTATACGGACATCGTCATTTAGAAACATAAAACTTTATACCGCTATATACGCCAGCTCAATCTTTTCAAGAAGTAAAGTAAAATCGATCAGTAAATTTTATGTAACTATAACAGTCGCTAGATTAGTATACAATTACGCTGTTCAGCATGGTCTATCCGAAGGTAGACAGAGCGTCGTTTCACTTTTTAATCTTTCTCATTTAGAATACTGTTTTTGGTCTGCTGGCGTGTGGGAAGTTTTAATGCACGAAATAGGACACATGCTTGGACTAGTGCCAGCATCTCGTATAAATACGACACGTAAACCTAGCGGACATACACATTGTATTAATGATTGTGTTATGTGCACAGATAGTTTAAAAAAACACTGGACATACAAATCACATGAGAGGTACCGAAATAGAAATCCTTATTGTGGTTTATGTTCCCGATACATAAGAAAATGTATTGATAAAAAAATGTATTAATATGTATAAAAACCTTCGCGCAGTGTGTGTGAAGGTTTTTTAAAAATTAAAACTCATGTTACAATGCTGTTATGAGTATTGTATTTGAAAATATAAAAAACAGTGTTGTACTGTTACGTGCTGACCTTAACGAACCGATAGTTGGCGGAGTCATACAAAGCACAAAAAGACTAGACGCTAGCCTGTCAACAATAGCAGAGTTACTATCTAGAAAAAATAAAATAATACTCATTAGCCATCACAGCGACAAAGGACAAAGCCTTTTACCTATTTCAATTTATATACAGAAAGTTTTTCCTGATTTGCAATTTATAAACTCTACGGATATGGAAATAGTTAGTGAATGTGTGTCTCAATACAAAAATACAAATCTAATAATGCTAGAAAATACAAGGTTTTTTGGCAATAATGCTAGCAAGAATGACGATGAGAACAACAGTGTAGAGTTTGCAAAATACTTAGCTGGACTGGCCGAGTATTTTGTGTACGATGCATTTTCTGTAGCACATCGCACTCATGCAACTACTGTTGGAGTATCCGAGTTTTTACCACATACACTTGGCCCTATCGCAGCTCGTGAACTTTCTGCGTTGTCAAAAGTTTTAAATCCAAAAAAACCAGAACTAGTGATACTTGGTGGTGCAAAGCTGAGCACAAAACTACCACTGGTGGAGACTTTTTTAAAAAATGGAGCAGCAGTATACTTGGGGGGTGCTATGGCACATCCTATACTACAAGCCAGAGGTGTCGATATTAAAAACTCTTATACAGAAAACATAACAGTGAGCAAGGAGATAGTAAATAACAAAAACTTGATAGTGCCATCTGACTACATATGGGACAAAAAAAACGATAACAAGATAGTGGACGCAGGACATAATAGCATGCAAAATTTGCACAAACTGATAGACGGTTCAAAAACAATTTTATGGAATGGTCCACTGGGTCTGTACGAAGAGGGTTATGTAGAAGGTACTCATGATCTGGTTGCGCTACTGGACAAAAAGTCAGATGCGGAAAATAAATACATAGTGGTCGGTGGAGGAGATACTCTTACAATACTCGACCAGTACAAAAATTTTTCCTGCTCATACATATCCCTTTCTGGTGGAGCTATGCTTGAGTATTTGGCAAATGGAAAACTGGTAGGCATAGATGCAAATATGTAATACGAGTAATTAAAAAGTAACTTAACATATGCGGTGTCACACATTTTACGCAAATATGTTATATACTACAGGGATGGAAACAGACGACGCGATGCAAAACGAGCCTTTGGCCCTTATTACCCTTGCAAAACAAGGAAATAATGATGCATTTGGTCAATTGTATGAGATATTTTACACCCCACTCTTTAGATTTGTAAAAAGTCGCACTAAAAATCACGAATTAGCAGTAGATATATGTCAAGAAACCTTTATAAAATGGTATAAATCCATGCCAAGTTATGAGGTAAAGATGAAGCCTCTTTCCTATCTTTTTATGATCGCTTTACGGCTCATAATCAACAACTCAAAGAAAAAGTCTAGCATAGGACTACCAGATGATGCTGATGAGTATATAGTTGACGGCAATGAACCGCTTGCAAATATATTAGATTTTGAAATGGAGATAGACAAAATAACTATACTTTTTGAGGAACTAAATGAAGACCAGAAAAACGTGCTAACACTTCGCTATATAGCGGATGCTGATACACAGACGATAGCAGATGCACTAGAAAAAAACATAGTAAACATACGCAAAATAGAAGAGCGTGCACTTAAAAAGATACGCGAACTGTATACAGAGAGACATAGTCAAAATAGTTACACCCAGTCGACGCAAATCTGAACAAAAACAAAAAATATATGTATACACTAAGAAAACATTTTAATACTGAAAAAAATCGAAGCAATCCAAACATTGATGATTTTAAGAGTGTCTTGGTCAAACTAAGAGAGGAGAGTAGTGTTGTACAAAAACCATTAGCATCTCCAATGTTTGCAACTTTTAATCTTGGAAAACACATCAGTCGTGTGTATGCTTATGGGGCAATAGGATTTGCTGCACTAATATTAATGGTAATTAGTAATACCGGAAATACTAATGCCCCTGTTATTAGTAACTTGGCAATGAACACACAAACTTCACAACAGATAAAAACTAGCAAGGTTAATGACGCCATAAACCTTGTCGATTCTGTTGATAGTTTTGGAGATGTGGCCAAATAAAATCTAAACCAGAAACATCGAAAGAAATATGAAAAATAGCACTAAAAATAATTTATATAAGATAATCACCGTAGGTAGTATAATGCTTGCCAGCATTAATTTTGCAAGTGCGGAGGGATTTTCAAGTTTTTTAAAAAGCGTATTTTTTGAAGATACAAAAATAGAAAGTAAAAATGAGCAGAAAAATAATAAACTGCAAACATATACCATCAGTACAACAACTGACACAGCAAGTACAACAGCAGAACCTAATCTAGATACAGATATTGATCTAATTAATATGGATATAGCAGCAGATAAGGTAATATGTGAAATAGAAACTAAACTACAAACTAGAAATAGTATCGCAAAAGTACAAATGAAAAAGCAGACTTATGATAAAAATAAAATTATAGTCTCGTTAGAAAAAGTTGCCAGCAGTTCGGATGATGTCTCTTCAAAAATTGTGCATGAAAAAATAGTTAAGCTTGAAAAAGAATTTTCTGATATTGTAAAAATAGAAAATAATATAGTTGACGTAGCAAGCACCACCATAAACATTGCATGTGATGATGATGCAGCTAGTGAAAAACTTGTAAGTAAAAACTTGCTGAAAATAAAAAAACTAGAACTAGAAAAAGATAAGCAAATAAATGAAGTTAAAATTTTAATTAAAAAAGAAATTAAAAATACTTTAAAGTCTCTTTTGTAATTAACAAAAATTTTTAAAATAAAAATGTCACAGTGGGGTATGTTAACGTGTTAATACTGATAGAGCTGCTATGCTCATAATAAATTCTAATAAAAATTAGTGACACATAAAACAAAATGACAAAAAATATAAAAAATATAGTTAAGTTAGGTATGCTAGGACTGTTTACTGCTGGGACAATAATGTCTGCATCAGCACAAGCGACAAGTACAGCAACCAGCACAAACGCTACCACTACAAAAATAGTGTGTATGCAAACTGCTGTTGAAAAAAGAGAATCTGCAATTATCGCAGCACATGATGCATTTTCTACTGCAATTAAAAATGCATTAGTAGCTCGCAAAACTGCTAGTGTAGCTGCATGGGGTAGCACTGACAAGTCTACTCGTGAAGCTGCTAGAAAAACTGTGTGGAGTAATTTTAAAACTGCATCACAGTCTGCTCACAGTGCGATGCGTGAGGCACGCAAAGTAGTATGGAGTACATTTAAGACTGAGGCAAAAATCTGTGGTGTTAATGACCATGGAGAAAAAGAGTATAAAGTTGGAAACCCGACTTACTCTTACTAATCTTACTAAGTAAAATTTAGAAAAGGTTTAACTACTAATAAAAAGAGTCGAGCAATGCTCGGCTCTTTTTATTTAAATTAATATTTTTTTAATTTATTTCTAGGTCTATAAAAAGTATCTCTGGTATTTCACTTTGTACTTTTGCTTCTAGACTATTAATATGTTTTCCTATCATACGGGGTAGCACACCAGAGAGTTGCGACGAGAACTTTATAAACTCACCGTAATTTTCTTTTACATTTTCGTACTCTTGTTTCAAGTCCCAAGTGCTGGATATTTCTTTCATAAATATCTCTCCATTGAACTCTACATCACAAGTCACACGATATGCATCGATATCCAACACTGAAGACTTGAAACTTATAACCTTGTCTATCATAGGATCTGACTCGAGTATTTCTATTACACGCTCTTGTACGTCTAGTGGTATAGGCCTCTCTATCAGGTAGCCCATGTTTTTTTGTATAAGTATGACAGCCATAACACCCAGCAGTAGTCCGATCAAAATAGAACCGACACTATCCCACACATAATTACCAGTCATGTACGCAAGTGTTGTTGAGACTAGTGCTATGAAAACTCCTATTACTGCAGCGCCGTCCTCATACACTACAGCCAGAGTAGTGGGGTCATCGTTAATGCTATCGGTATTAGCGTGGGTACGTGAATTATGTAGTTCACGTAGAGCTACTACAAATGTAGCACCTTCTATAATTAGCGATATTAAAAGTATTAAAAATATAATATTGATATGTTTTGATATCTCTAACACCTCTGGATGTACTAGTCCTTCTATGCCATGATATAGAGTCACACCAGATCCTAGTATAAATATACCGCATGCCGACATCAGTGCCCATATAAATCTCTCTTTACCATGCCCATATGCAAAACCTTCACTTGGTTTTTTACTTGATCTACGTAAACCTATTAGTAACAAAGCCTGATTCATAGTATCTGCTGCACTGTGCACGGCTTCTGAAAACATGGTAGATGAGCCAGATATAAAAAATCCTAGAAATTTTATGCCAGTTATAAATGTGTTACCCACAAGGGCTGAGACTACTGAGACTATGCCGCTCTGTTTACTAATCTTTATTTTTTGTCTCATTATAGTAGTAAATTATAACACGAATTTATAGTTTATAATTTAACTTCAAGGAGTATGGGGCAGTGATCACTGCCGTATACTTGATCGAGTATCTCCGCATTCACAATTTTATTTTCTAAATTTTTTGAAGTATAAAAATAATCAATTCTCCAGCCTACATTTTTCTCTCTGGATCTAGTTTTCATATCCCACCAGGTGTATTGCACACGATCGCCATTTATATACCTATATGTATCTACAAACTTATCCACAAACTTTGCCAAGGCTTTACGTTCTGGTTCAGTACATCCTAACTTGCCAGCATTTTCTTTTGGGCGAGCAAGGTCTAAGTCGGTGTTTGTAGCGTTGATATCGCCGGTAAATATCACAGGCTTTGTGAACTCTTCACCTTTCTCATTTTTGTATTTTTTCTTTTCTAGTTTTTGAGCGAGCTTTAAAAACTTTTCATAGTATTCTAGTTTATATAAATAATGCTCTGGGGACTTTCCTCCATTTGGAAAATAACAATTTATAAAATAAAACTTTTCAAACTCCACCACCAATGTTCGTCCTTCCTCATCATAAAAATCTTTATCGCCCAATGAAGCATGTACCAGTTTAAATGGTAGGGTAGTGTAGACAGCAACACCACTGTAACCTTTTCTGTTTCTGGCACTTTCAAATACGCTTTTGTATCCGTAGTAATTCAGCTGCTCATCAGTTAACTGAGAGACTTCACACTTTGTCTCTTGTAGTGCTATTACTTCTGGCACCATTTGAAAAACTTGCTTGAGAGTATCTTTTTTAAATCCAGCTCTGATGCCATTAACATTCCAACTGATGAGTTTCATATTTTCTTTTATTTATAGACTTATTATACTACTTTAAATCAACTAATACAAAAAGCGCACCTTGTCCTAGACATGAATTTACTAATTCAGGCGCGCTTTAAACTTTGTTTTATTGCAAGATAATTCCTGGCATAATACGCAAACCAAACTCATTTCCACCGCATTGAACGAGTAGCTGATTATATTCTAGTCTTGCATAAACTTCTATAAATCCATTAAATGTTCCTGTCCAGCCATCAGGACTCTGTTTTGTTTTTTCTAACAAAAATAAAACAATCTCTCTTTGTTTGTCAATAGGAATTTGATTTATGGGATTTATGCCCCAATGTTTTGGAGGCACTAGAACTTCTTCTATTCTACCTCTACATTTTACACGCAGATATAAATTGTCTCCGTTGTTACTACAAACTGCGTCTGTTTCTATATCTACTCCATTAATACACTCATTCATGTTTTCGGGCGGTAAGTTTTTAACTTTTTCAACCATTTTATCAAATTCTTCATCTAAGTCACTAAAAATGAGTATCATATTATCACAAACAAGATCTTCATCCATATCAACCTCCGTAGTCTTTATTGCTGGTCTGATTATAATTATATATTACTGCTGATTAATTGTAAATCCAACCTCTTTACAAGACGTACCCATATAAGACTTTATAAAAGTAGGGCATTGTAGTGTGATAGTTTTTTCAGGGCTTGCATTATTTATATCTACTGATCTTAATCTAAAATTACAAGTCACATATCCATTGTTATCGCTGTCTTCACCTTGGCAACTATTACCCAAAATAGTGTAGTCGCTATACAGCTTACTAGCATAGGTAGTACCAGTTGATATAGCACGCCATGAACGCAAATTATTACCAGCTACAAAATACCCGTACAGCCCAGCAACTACTAATGCTAATAAAACTAAAATATAAAGATACTTTTTCATGAGTGTATTATAGCATAAAAAACCGCAGAGTTATCTGCGGCTTGGCCTTTCGACGAAACTGACTGACGTTGGTCCGGTGCTATGCCAGAGAAATGACAGTGCAATGTTTCCCGATCTCGTACATACTGAGGTTAAAAGTCTTGAAATGCTTTTCTTTCGGTTGGTAATAAAACTGCCATCCATGTAGGCCGTTATAAAACATCAAGTTCGCATCTTTGGTATACATTATGTACACTTCTGGATCAATGCGGTCTTTTCTGCGTTCGACTTTTCCTTCTTTGATCAAGTTGGCGGATATTTCAAGCGCTTGACTCAGGTGAGTAAACTCGAGTTTTTGAAACTCTTTTTCATCCGAAGGATTTGAGTCTCTGGCCAGGTGGTGAAAATTTAACTTCACCTGACCCGACAGAAAGTTACTATTTAAAGCAACTTTTTCAGTCACCGGCTTGTCTGTCCACACTTCCTGAACACCGATGACCGTTCCTACTTTTGTGATTTCGCCACCCACAAAGAATAGTGAGGTAGGGAGTGCTTTGTTATCGACATTTACGACAACTGGAACCGCTTTTTGAAAGAGCGTAGACATTTTTGATTCCTTTGTGAAAAATGGTTTTTGAATACTGTTTCCTAATATACATTATAGCATATTTATAGTGATATGTCAAGTGCTATTTGTAATATTTTGAGCCTTTATTTATTTCCTTTTGGTGTGAAACTTATCAAACTGGTCGCGGAGGAACTTGTTGGTTACATTAGTATATATCTGTGTCGTAGCTATACTAGCATGCCCCAGCATCATCTGTACTGTACGCAGGTCAGCACCGTTATACAACAGGTCAGTAGCAAATGAGTGCCGTAAAACGTGTGGTGTACACTTTTTTGCTATACCGCACACAGTTGCGTACTTTTCTATAGAGCGCTCTACACTACGTGTGGTCAGGCGTATACTTTCCTGTTTCACTAGTCTGCTGTGGGCGCGCGGTGAGTGATCTACAAACAGCGCATCATCCATGTCTACTCGACTATCAAGATAATTTTTAATACTGGACTTTGCCTTTTCGGATACGAACACTACTCGCACTTTTCCGCCTTTACCACGAACACTGAGCTCGATATTTGTCAGGTCTATATTTCTAGGTAAATTACACAGCTCGCTCACACGTAGTCCGGTAGAAAATAGTAGCTCAAGCATGGCCTTGTCGCGCAACCCAGCGACACTAGACACGTCTGGTGCCGACAACAAGTTATCGAGGTCTTTTTGCGTTATGAGGTCTAGCTCGGACTGAACAGTTTTCGCAAGTTCTATACGCTCTGGATCATATACCTCTATACCGCGCTTACGCAAGAACTTTAAAAATGCACGCAATGCTATCAGATGGTAATTTTGTGTTTTCTTATCGAGTGTTTTTGCATAACCGTTAACAGCTCTTTTTTTCAGCACTTGCTGATTTGGTCTAGATTCTAGCCTGTTCAGGTACAGTCTATACTCGCGCATAACCCTCTCATCTATTGCGCCTACTTCTTCGCTTTTCTTTTGGCTTAAAAGAAAATTAATAAACCTACTGATATAGTGATCGTAATTACGAACAGTCAGACGGCTACGACCTTTTTCTATTTCGGTATATTCTAAAAACTCGTATTTGCGCTCGGTCAAATTCATTGCTATAGTATACTATAGATAGGTCTTATAGATTAACAACTAGAAAGGGCACTGTTATGAACACCAACGTTCCTTCATATGTTTCTAAAAAAAATACTTCCATACCTTCACTGACAAGTTTTGCAAATGTTGGCAATACTGGCGATATGTTAACCACCGAAGACAGAATGGCGACCATCATGTCTGCCGCTGCAAGTGAGGGTGATATAAGTAAAATGCGTAAACTAGTAAGTGCGGGTTTCGTAGCTACACAAGAGGATTGGGAGGTTGTGCGATCCGGAGCCATAAAAGAAAACAATATACACATCTATTGTATGTCCTCGAGACTACTAGGTATGCCACCAGATAAAAAGCAACTTGCAGTTATGGTGGGGCGGGCTATACGTGAGTGCGATGTTGACCGTATACTGTACGCACAAAATACACTATCTGTAGAGTTAGGTTTAGCTGATCTGAATCGCATAGTATGTAATCATGCTTTTACAGTTTTCAAAGAAAAACTTTTTGATGGTCAAAAACCGTCAGATACAGAACTTTGGATAATATTTAAAAGGAGATACTCTTTAAGTTTCAAATACGAACATAGACGCAGTGGTAGCAATGAGTATCTTAGACTGCTTGGTAATGAATCCGTGCGCAGACTTTGGATGCTTTTTGATACGATAAATGACACATTCGGCAAAGACATGTGTGGTCTATTAAAAGAAAAACTGAAATTATTTGATAGCTTGCTAGACGGAAATATACCGTGATAAACATCAGAATAATCCCAAGTGAAAGGCTTGGGATTTTTATTTTGTGTTATACTGGATAAACACAAATAGCAATATTAGAATATTAGAAAAACATATGAAAGATTATTTTAGAAAAATAGCACACAAAATGGGAGAACTAACAGGTAGTGGTAGTGCTTTTATGTTAGCTTTAATATTTATAATTATTTGGCTGCTTTCGGGAGATTATTATAATTATAGCGACACATGGCAATTGGTTATAAATACCAGCACGACCATTATTACATTTTTGATGGTTTTTCTGATACAAAATATGCAAAATAGGGACACAAAGTCTATGCAATTAAAACTAGACGAGATAATAAGAAGTATAAGATCAGCCAGAAATGACTTTGTGGATATAGAAGACACTAGTGACGAGGAAATAGAGAAGTTAGGAAAAGATTTTAAAAAATTAAGAGAAGATATAGACTCTAAAATATAGGTTTTTTAGAGTGTTTAGGTAGCTTTTAAAAGTATTTACTTAATCTGTAAAGAGACTTGCTTTTTATTTCTGGGTATGGTATTATATCAGACATATGTTAAGTACAAGAAAAAAAGCAAATGTGATCAAAGCTTCACAGATACACACTACAGATACCGGTAGTCCAGAGGTACAAATCAGTATACTTTCACGTCGTATCGAAGAGTTAACTGGCCATCTCAAAACTCATAAAAAAGATAATCACTCTCGCCGCGGACTGATACAAATGGTTTCTGATCGTCGCGCACATTTAAGATATTTACAAAGCAATTTTGTAAAAAGATATAAAGTAATCTCAGAAAGACTTGGTTTAAAATAAACTTTTTACTAGTAAGTAAAATACACAAATCCCGCGCATG
>JAYSXQ010000058.1:0-10235 GCA_043717115.1 bacterium
CTAAATTAGCCGACAGTGGACGATACACAGTAAAGTATGACAAAGCCCCCACCAGCAACACGGTCACTGCTGCCACTCCGTATATAACACTTGCAGGCAACTGTGTGTGAACTTTACTTTCAGCAATTATAGTCCTGTCAGTATCTCTGGTACGACTAGCAATATATGCAATTAATGCCACAAATATTATATATGATATCAAGTTATCGAAAACAAAAATGTTGTGCACAAAATATGCTACTAGTGTTCCTGTTAATAGGGACTTTTCTACTACATGTATATTTGTCTTTCCTTTACCCATCCACATCATGTATATAGGGGTAAAATAGAGTGCTAGATACGCTAACAATCCGAGTATTCCACCCGCAACCAACCAGTCCATGAACACATTATGAGCGCGGTCAAACCATGCCTCTTGATCATACATACGAGCATCATAATGTTTTGCAAAAACTTCACCATAATTCTCTTGTCCATAACCTAATAGTTTAGTTTTTGTAGTTTCTGACCAGCCCTCTATACTCATCTTTGCATTCAAAAAACGAGATACGATAGTCGCCTCACCAAAGTACTCTACTAGTTGTGGATACAAAACTTTCTCGTCTGATATTTTCTGTATAGAAGTTATAGGGTGTAATACTATGTTTGCAAGTTTAATAGTAGTTATACGTTTTAGTATTATAGATTTTTCTATTATTGCGTTACCACTTGTGGTGTTTGCCATGACTACTAGACCAACAGCAAGTGCCGCTATTGTGCCTAAAACTGCATATGCAACATTTGAAAACTTTTTCGTTTGTGAGCTACCGATTGCTCTACCAAAAATAGCAATCAGAGTAGCACTAACTATCAGACCCACCACCAGACCTATTTGTGATCCACGAGTCTGTGTATACATCAACTGTACAGCATTAAAGAGCGCAAACGCTATAAGTGGATAACTTCCAATATGCCCTTCTGCGTATTTCTTTACAAATTCATAACCAAAATATATGACTCCAGCTATTCCTAATAACCAT
This sequence comes from bacterium, assembly GCA_043717115.1. Lineage (GTDB taxonomy): Bacteria > Patescibacteriota > Minisyncoccia > Phycocordibacterales > UBA5272 > JAUPVO01. The sequence goes on from JAYSXQ010000058.1 coordinate 1,020, forward strand.
ATAAAGCTTGAGAAAACTGAAAGTAATCCAGATAGGCTTTGATTACTCGTCTGCATGTTATTTACATATGTTACTATAAAGTTTTCTGAACACACAAGCAGCGCACTGATCATAATCCACAAACCACTAGACCAAGACTGTTTACCTTTCCACTTGTTAGCCTTAAAAGCCATCAAAGAAAATATGAAAACAAAAAACAGTGTGTATATACCATAATAAGCAGCATTTCCAAGCGTAGAGTCAAGACGTAAACCATTTCCCATGTGCGTAGGATAAGATGTATTTATAAAAGTAATTAACGATTCTGGGAAAAATCTAGTGATGAAAAACTCCCTCTGACCTAGTATCTGTAGCAAGCCCTCTAAAGTGATCGCAATGTTTGAAACTGCAAACCAGCCAAACATACGTAGCCAGTCCTTGTCGACTTTGTATACAGAGTACAAAATAGTAAAATAAAAAAACAAATGTAAATGTGTGAACCAACCCTCCATACGCTCATAATTAGAAAAGAATGAGAAATACGGCGAAGCACCTAGTATATTTGCCATAAACATGACGACCAAGAATATACTATAAGAATAAAATACTATAGATCTCTTAGGTCTATAGGCTGGCTCAATTAACGCTAATATTACCCAAGATATCAATGATAATTCTACTAAAATTCTAAACCCAAAGTTTTTGCCAGTAATAAATGGGAAAAATGTTGACTCAGATACGAACCAGGCTAATGCTGGTATTATAGCGAGTGAGAAATATATAATCCCTCTTAAAAAACTTGAAAATGTCATGATAATTGTATATTACTAATTGTTAAATGTTAATTGCTATATTATATCATAGCTAGTCTACCTAAACACTATGGACAAAAATAAAAAACCTTGCGTAATTACGCAAGGGTTTTGTCTTTTTCTAATTGCTGATGTAGAGCTAGATGGCCACCATATGACAAAACTAGCAAGTCAGATTGTTTCAGATGATAATCTAGCCAATCACTCATAAAGTTTATATCTGTAATTTTCTCATAAGTGACCTCTTCTACTGTTAGTAGTATAGTTTTTGGATTAGTAACTTTTTTAAGCTTAATAAAATCATCTGCTAGTTTGCTAAAACTTATACCATGATGATGTACTTGTGAGGTCTCGTAGAGTATTAACTCTCCAGTTACTAGACACTTTTTATCGGCGGTACTAAAGTACTCTGTTTTGTGTATAACTATCTGATGGGATACAGTTCTCCGCATTGCGGATTTTAGTATTTTCTTGTAGTTAGGTAAAGTCGAACCGTCTGTACTTATAACAGAAACGTAATTGGTGTCTGTTTTTAAATGCTCTAGAAAAAACGATAACGGCATGAAACTACCATCCATTTTCCTAATGCAAAAAACTCCTCTACCGCTTTTTAGCTTACGAACAAAGACAAAATCAATGTTATTTTTATTATTACCTATTTTTTGTAACCATTTTTTGTCAAAAATTTCAAAATACATAATCACAAATTTTTCATGACTAGTGTCCAAGACTTCTGTGTCTTCGTAAAGTCCTACTATCCAGGCCATGTGATTTTCTGTGTCAGCATTTAACTCAAAATTCCTACCACATATATACACACTCATTTTTACTCTCCCATTTTTATAACTTCTGTAAAGAATCCTAACACAAAATATATAAAATGTCTAAAAAACTATAAAGACGGAAACACTAAAGTTCTTTTACCATATAAGTATTCTCTAATGTGTAGCCGCGCTTGCGATAATACTCTCGCACTCCCACTCCTGCTATGATGCTGAGTTTTTCGTATTTTAGATTGTACTGATTATCACCTCTAGCTATCTCTTCTGCTCTGGCTATCAATCTCTTGCCCATACCTGTATGCTGAGACTGATTACCCTCCTCACCTACTCTCTTCATAGTACCGTACACATGCAACTCACGCACTAGAGCCGAGTTGTTCATGGTCTCGTCTATCTGATCTAAATGCTCAGCTGCAAACTCTTCACTTTCAGCATACCACTTACCCAGACCCCAGTTATTTGCAGTGTCCGAGTTTTTAAGTTCTAAATTAGTATTCTTAAAATCTGTCTTCACATCAAAATCTTTTTTGGGAAGTCTTAATCTTAAAAATCCCGCTAATTTATTTTGCCCTCTCTCATCTTTTTTATTTTCAAATTGCAGGAAACACTCATATCCATGCTCTGTCTCGTACCATGTCTCAGTCATATCAAAATCAGTAGGGTCAACCTCGGCATCACGTATCTCACGTGAACGTATATCCACCTGTGGTATGCCACGCGCCTGCTGGAACTTATCTACGTCTTCACGCAAGTTACTTTTCTTGCTACCGATTATAATATAGTCCGCAGGTATATCACGTATCACACGTATCAGGCGTGTGTAATTTGGAACGAAACTTTCACAATCTGCTAATACACGAGTGAGTAGCTGGTCATTATACGCTGTGTACTCTATCTCACGCCTGGTTACCCATTTGTATAATAGTGACCCACGTACTACCATACATGGATATATTTTCATCATGTCTGGATGATGACTTTTGCCATTGTAGAGTTGTCTGAACATCTCTACATCCATTTCTGGATTTGATGTCGGCAAGTTCGGCATCATATGATATACGATTTTAAATCCATAATCGCGAAGCAGTTCAGTGCCGCGTGCAATAGACTCTGCTGTCATCTCACGCTTGTTATACTCCAGCACTCCATTATCAAGATGTTGCACACCTAGCTCGACTTTTGTTACACCCAGGTATCTCAACCATTTTAATTCTGATGGAGTGATATAGTCTGGGCGAGTTTCTATAGAAAGTCCAATGATACGCGCATGAGCTGACTCATTTATTTTCTGTAACTCTTCTAATGTGTAATTATGATCTGGACCTATGACTTCACGATTTTCCTCTATTGCTTTCCAATTATTACAAGCTCTAAAAGACTCTTTTGTAAAATACTCTTGATATTCTTTTTTATAGAAATTAAAAGTTCCACCGATCATTATCATTTCTATCTTGTCCACCGGATGACCGTTCATGGTCAATGCTTTAATTCTAGTCCATATTTGCTTGTACGGATCAAAACGTTGACCTAGTGCACGTGCTGCTGCTGGCTCGCGTGATAGATAACTCTTTGGCATGTTTTTTTCTGTTGGACAATATATACATCTACCTGGGCAAGTGTATGGCTTTGTGAGTAATGATATGACAGCCACACCAGAATTGCTACGTACTTTTAACCTCTTTAATATGTTTTCTGTCTGCTGACTCTTCTCGCTCACTCCCTCTACAACTAGCTCATGGTACAGAGCCAGTAGCTCTGGATTGTTAGGCATTTGACCTTTTGCATCTACCTTGTTGTCTATCTTTTTTCGCACAGCGTACACGCGCGCTGTCCAGTATGGATCGCGCATCAGTACACGTTTGAGTTTTGCAACATCAACTTCACTTTTGATATTTTTAAATATATTCTCTGTCATTTTAATTTTATTTATACAAATATATAAAAATAACAAAAATAATCTTTCATCCATTTTCTTTACCCTTCTCGCAACGAGTGGGTCCTACAAAAATCTCTTCAAGATATTTTTTACTATTTTTAACAAATATAAATAAAACTTTGAGCTTATATCAAAAAGCTTTACTTGTTTATAATTATAACACGTATTTTCTATTTTGCAAAGATATGCTATAGTATACACATGAATGCAAATGAGATGCTAAACCTAACACGGGATGGATATGATACTATAGCGGCAGACTGGCACTCAACTAGACTTACATTTTGGGCGGAACTAATAGATAAAATAAAAGTTCATGTAACACCCGATACAAAAGTGTTAGACGTTGGTTGTGGTAATGGACGTATATTAAAAGTTTTAAGTGACTACAATCTAGAATACACGGGAGTAGATGTTTCTGTAGAGTTAATAAAACTCGCACAGCGTGATTTTCCTGATTTTGAATTTCATACTGTGGATACAAAATTAGAGTATTTAAAAGACATCGTCACAGAGGAAAGTTTTGACCAAGTCATATCTATAGCAGTGTTACATCATATACCTCCTATGTATGTGCATGACTGGCTAAAGAATATTTATAAAACTTTAAAACCAAACACAATTTCAATATTTACTACTTGGAATTTACTAAAAAGCACATACACGCTGGATGAGAATAATGATGTGGTCATAGGTTTTATGCATCACAAAGACGTTCGTTATGTGCACTATTATAATTATACAGAAATACGAGAAGTATTTGAAAAAGTAGGATTTGAAATAGTTGAAATATCGGACGTGTCTCGCGAGAGCGGTATGACAAACACTGTTGCGATAGTCAAAAAGAATTAGTTAATTCTTTTACTGTAAAGCATTTACATTTCTAACTAAAAATACATCTGATGAGGCATTGTAACCTATACGGAAATATACTTTACCGCCCGTACTATTTATGTCTCCCCATTTTACAGTTGAGTAGTAGAGGGTTATAAGCCATTTGTCTCCTGTTGGTATAGCGTCATAATCACCTGGTGAGTACTTGGCTTTTAACTCTGTGAAGTTAGTAGAGGCTGAACATGTATTGTCTCCAGCTTTTTCAAAACATAAATATGTAGAGTCGCGTGTAGTATCAGCAGAATACGTGAAGTATATACTATTTATAGGTGAGCGTTGTAAATAAAAAGTTCCTGAGGTTTGAGATAATTTACCGCTATTTTGTGTAGTGTTTGTACTAACATTTATAGGTGTTATGGGTATACTGACCTGATTAGTATTTATAGTTGTGACTGTAGTGTTTGAAATAGTAGGTTTTACTGTAGTCATAGTATTCGCAACCAGACCCCTCCTAGCCTTTGCAATAGATGCCGCGTCACCCTTACAAGTAATTGACGCTATAGACCCACGAGTACTTGGCCCTGCCCAGCCACGTACGTCGACTCCATGTTTTTGTTGCCATATTTTTACACCCATCTCAGTGTTACGTCCAAAAAAACCTGTAGGCCACATCTCTAAATATCCAGTATCACTGAGAAACTTTTGTAACTTAGTGACTTGTGTGCCACGAGTGCCGAACTCCATGAATTGCGTTAACACTAAACATGGATATGTAATATTTTGGTCGGCAACTATACCTATAAAATTTGTAGAGTTGATGGAACCTGAGTTAACACTACCCACATTTCCATATCCATCTTCACAAGCATCTAATATGTTTGGATTGGTACTAGCATCACTGATACTATTATTGTAACTTGAGTACACCGCTTTACGTTCCGGAGTATTAAAAGTATTACTCTCTAGAGTATTATAAACATCGTCCATTATGTTTGCAGGTAACCTACTAGTTGCGCAGTTTGTGGCTGCCACGTCACGACGCAATACTTCAAATGCAGTAGCGCTAGAGGTCGGCCTGGCGTCTAATATGTATTGCATAGACTGTGCTACTTGCCCTACGGCATTAGCTGCTGGCGCACCTAGTGTGTATTTGTTAATAATCTGCTGATACACTACGTAGACATCTGGTCTGATATTGTAATTAGTAGGTGCATTGACTGATTGTGTCTGTGTTTGAGAAGTAGTGTTATAGGTGTTACTGGAACCATAAATACTAGAACTACCATATGTTTGATTGGTACCAGATGCACTAGTACCAAAAGACCCTGGATATGTGTACCACGCTGACGCAGTCTGCGCCTGTGCTGAAAATACAGTAATAGATAAACTTATAAGAGATATACATAGGAGAGACTTTAGCGAGGGCTTACAATTACTATTCATATAACCAGTATAACCAGCCGGACCTACTTTTACCTACTGTTTTTTCCACAGTTATAGTAGATTTTTGTATTTCTGTATTTTCATTTTTATTTACTATTTTTGCATATGAACTAATAGTAGTACTTGTAGATGCACTTTTCAAGTTTTTATTATTTTTAAGATTTGCTTTTAAATAATATTTTCTATTTAAAAGCACGTATCTGTCGTCATTAGCGAAGTCTATTTTTGAAAATTTTTTATCTTTCCTTGTCTCTTTTTCTATTTCTTTTTCTATCTCTTTTTCTATTTCTTGTTTTGTGTTTGTGGAATTGATAACAATTTTTGATAAACTTAAAATCTCTGAAGAGTTTGTAGTGGTAGATATAGTTGAAATGATAAGTGGTGCAACATAATCTGCTAATAGGCTCATGTTTGGATACAGCAATTTTGCACCTGTTGCACTAGAAAAACCTAAAACTTCACCGTCTAGAACTTGAGACCCTTTTGCTGATATTAGCAACTGCCTAGACAGTTTATAAGTACCGCTATCTGTTTTTATAAAAAACCCTCCTATATTTATATTTTCATCTCCAGTATTTTTCAAAACTATAAAAGGTTTAGAGTTGCTAGCTGAAATCTCAATTATAGAAATCTTAGGCTTCTTTACACGTACTGATATCTGGTCTATGCCATAGGCCGAGCCTGTTTCTGCCTCTATAAACGCAGTATAGTCACCCTCTCTCACATAACGATGTGTACTGCTTGTGCCCATGCCCTCACCACCATCACCGTATGACCAGTAAACACTAGAAAACTGTGGAGCTTTTTTACTATCTAGAACTTTGTACATAAAATGTGTGTCAGCTCCAGCTACTGTCTCTATCTCTTTTGGTACTAAAACTGATAAGTCTCCTAACATGTATCTGGTGGGTGTCACATAGATCACTTGAGTACTATATATAATATTAGTGTTTGTGGTGGGCGAGTTACTTGTAGACGTAGCGTTACTTGTACTAGTGCTCTTGATTGTACTAGTCGCATTAGACCCAGTACCTGAGTCTAATTTAGTATTGCCATGTATGGCCCCTGGGGATTCTATATAAACTGACCAGCTGACCCCATCTAAATTGATAGTGTTACTAGTACCATTTGCGTCATCCATTACTGGATAAGTTACTGATTGTACTAGTGCCCCCGAGAGTCTGAGCTCCATAGTCTCTCCACTATTTGAAAGAGAGAAACTACTATCAAAAACTTTACCTATAAAAGAAATATGATCTACTAAAAATAAACTTGGATTGTCAGCTATCACTATATACTCTCCCGGCTGCACTTGATTACCGCTATTTCCATACGCAGATATGCTGTGACTAGTACTAGACTCGTAAATTTTATAACTGGTTACGTCCAATGCACTTGATCCCTCATTATATACCTCTATCCATTCTCGACCAGTATCGGACCCGCTGGGATCATACATGATTTCACTTATCTGTAATGCAAAACTTTGCCCTACACCTAAAAATACACTTACAAAAAATACATATATTAATCTTTTTATACACTTGCGTTTCATACACTCATTTTAATTTAACTTTTAAAAACTATAATTTATAAAAGATAGACATCAACTGTCAATGTCTATCAATAATTCTAATTTTTCTTTTGATATTTCTGATGGTTTTTTTGTATCTACAACTCTTACATTCATAGCAGTTTTAAGTGCATCACGCAGAGCATTATTTGGCTTGTTATCAGTAGGCGTAGTTTTATAGTTTTCTGTTTTTGTGTATACTTTAAGATCCGCCTTATCTTCATTTTTATTTTTATCAGTGGTATTATAATCTTGTTTTAAACTTGTGCTATAGGGATCTTTTGGTGTATAAGTTTTTGATTTAGAGTATGGCGTATCTGATTTTTTATATGCACTTTCTCTAGACTGATAAGACTTAGTGTCTGTTTTAGTATAAGACTCGTGAGTCTTGTCGGACTCTATAGCGTTTGATGTGCGAACTGCAATAATAGGCGCATACCAGTTTTTTATTTCCATTTCTACATCAGACTTTGCTTTGCCATACACAGCACGTGAAAATGCAATTATGGCTGGCACGAAACTGTGCACTGGCTCAGGTATAGGAGGTAAAGTCTTTGCAGAAAATGGACGTGACCCTACTCCGTCTATTGATAATCTCAAATACACCTGCCGAGCGCTCAGATTAACTATATCGTCTGCTGTAAACTGTGGAGCGAACTCTTTTTCTAACACCTCGGCATCCCCCGCACCCACACGAAACGACAGCATTGTACCCACGTTACCAAAAACTGCAGCACGTACATTGTCATCTAACTGTTCTATGTACTGATGAGCAATAGTCAAACCTAGATTATACTTTCTAGCTTGTGAGAGTATCTGAGCAAAACTGTCATTTACAAAGTTTTGAAACTCATCAACATAAAAATAAAATGGCGGTGCAGTTTTTAGCTCTGACTCTGGTAAGTCAGCACGTGATAGAGCAGCTAAGAATATTTTCGTTATCAATAATGAACCTATCAAGTCTACGTTGTCTTTACCTGTCAAACCAATAGATAGGTTGCAAATGAGTATTTTCTTTTTATCCATTATCTCACGGACATCAAAACTAGTTTTCTTTTGCCCTACTATGTTTCTGATGATGGGGTTAGAGATGAATTGCCCTATTTTGTTTTGTATGGCTGGAGTTGCATCTTGCACATACTTTTCTGTATATTTTGCAAACTCGTTATTCCAAAATGATAGTACTGCTTCGTCTTTTACATTAGCGATTATTTTCTTTCTGTAGTCTTTGTCTGAAAATATTCTATTTATACCCATCAAAGACTCACCTTCGTTTTCAAGTAATGATAATATCGCGTTAAGTAGTAAATAAACCATGCGACCAGAAAACTGATCTTCACCAAAGACTTTTTTAAATGCGTCCATCAGTCCCGATGCCACCAGATGCCTTTTGTCTTCGTCAACATGCTCAAGTATATTTAATGCTACTGGGTACTTACTATCAAATGGCGCAAAATATACAACGTCTGATATACGATGCTCTGGTATGTATTTCAACAGCTTTTCAGCTGTTGAGCCATGTGGATCTATAAAACACAAACCTTCACCATTTTGTATATCCTGTATAGCCATGTTTTCAAGCAAAGTGGACTTTCCCATTCCTGTTTTACCTATCACATATGTGTGTCTAGTTCTGTCTCCTGATTTTATACCAAATTTTTGCTCACGCCCACGAAAATCAGTTGAACCAATAAAAGTTACATGCTCATTCTCTGTATTTCCCATGCTTTTTTCCATGCTTTTATCCATGCTTTTATCCATGCTTGCAGTATATCAGAAATAATTATAAAGTTGATATATTTTGTCTTTTATTCTCTGTACTACTGTGATTAGTTGCTGGTATATGCCCATCTGAGT
>JAYSXQ010000059.1:0-3366 GCA_043717115.1 bacterium
TGCAAGAAGTCTAGCTCAACCGGAGTCTCGCGACCGAAAATATTTACCAGAACTCGGAGTTTCCCGCGTACCAGGTCTATATCATCTACTTTACCTTCCATATCCTTAAACGGCCCTTCTGTGATGTGTACAGTCTCACCTGGCAGCATAGGTACATCATGTATAGGAGCAGACGCCTGCATGCGGCCCAGTAAATAACTGACCTCATTTTCAGTTAACGGTACAGGAGTATTGCCAGCACCCACAAAACCAGTAACCCGTGGAGTATTACGCACAGCATACCAAGTCTCGTCATCTACTATCATGTCTACTAGTACGTATCCTGGATAGACTTTTTCATCTACTTCTACACGTTTACCATTTTTGACTTTTATCTTTTTCTCAATAGGTACAACCACGTCAAATATCTTCTCATTCATATCGAGTGAGTCTATACGTTGACGTAAATTACGTAGGACTGCGTTTTCGTATCCACTATATGTGTGTACTGCATACCAGTGTCTCTCTCCTGTGTTTTCTTGTTTTGCCATGTTTAGTTAAAATAATAATTAATAATCCAATTTTTCAACAAAGGTTCAGATTTACTTTGCAAGGAGTGTCGATATAAGTTTTTTAAGCAATATATCTACACCACCCAAATATAGAGCAACAATAGTTGATATAACAATAACTGCGATAGTAGAATATACAACCATTTTTTTAGTTGGCCATTTTACGTATACTAGTTCGGCGCGTACGCTTTTGATAAAAGATAATATGTTCATGATATAAGTAAATTAAAACGCCCCTTCGGGCTATGTGTATATAATAACACATAGCCTATTTTTTGCAAGTTTTTACTTGTTGTTCAATAGACCAAGAGACTATTTTATCTCGAAAGTGATAGATACATTACTCTCTATAGTCTGCTGCCCTGTTTGTATCTCTGGTGCAGGAGCGCTCGCTGTTTTAGACCTTTCCATATCACGAGACATATAAGCTATAGGTGTAGACATGCCAGTATCTTCTGTAAACGAAACTATACGGCCGATATCTACTCCTAATTGTGCTGCTAACTTTTTAGCTTTGGTACGTGCATCTGTGATGGCTTCTGCTCTAGCAATTTCTTGTAACTTTTCTGGTTCGTCAATAGAAAAGTTTGGTCCGGAAACTTCATTGATACCGTTAGTTGATAATATATTTATGATTTTACTTGTGTCATCTGTTTTTCTGATTTTAAACTCTATTGTTTGTGAAGCTTCATAACTTTCTATACTAGCTTTTCCGGTTGTTGTATAAACGTATTTTGGATATGTAGTATAACCTGAAGTCTTTATGTCTTTTTCGTCTATTAGGTCTTTTACGGCCGGACTGGCTTTACTCCATTTTAATGCCAGTTTATCCTGTGCTTCTTTTGTAGTTTTTCCGTTTTCACGTAATGTAGCGGTAACGGTAGCCAAGTCTGGTTTAGCGTCTACTTTTCCATTACCAGTGATAGTTATAGTATTTTGTGCACTCGCACCTATCAAGCCATTAGCCTTTAGCTGACCATATGAGTAAATGAGTGCCAGTATTGATAATATAATAACGAGTACAGTTGAAACTTTGTACAAGTTTTGTAGGTGATTTGTTTGCATGTTTAAAGTATACTATTTTGAAAGATACTCCACAAGTGCGTTGTATTTTATAGCATCTGCACGCGTTTTTGATAGACTAAGAGCTTTTTGTGCATACCCTAACGCATCTGATTTTTTACTTGGGTCTATTGCTAAAAACTTCGCTATAACGGCATAACACTCAGCGTTATAAACATCAGCTTGGCAGTAAGTCATATAGTTTTTATATGCTTCGCTACTTGCACCAGGCACACCCAGCACAGTCGCCATCTCATATACCCGCCCTGCGTCATAGTATGACTTTGGGCTAGTTGTAGACTTCTTAGAGTCTGCAAAGTCCATCAATGACTTGAGCGCTACCTGTATGTCTGCTGTAGTGCTTTTACTTGTGCCAGTTGCCATTATCAATAACTGGAACTTTTGTATCTCATTTTCTACTGTAGTTTCTGATTGAGCAGTTTTAGAAATACGATTTTCAAATATAACTTTTTGATGAGTTAGATTAATATATGTAAGCAATATACATATAAGTAGTAACGTAAACATTCTTTTTGTTTTAAAATATACCAATACCCCGACAGAAACACCTAGCAGTAAAACAGACACAACACCACTTGTGGTGTTTTCTGAAAATACTCCGTACATAGATATAACAAGAGCTATAGTTATAAAACTAGAAAGTAAATACTTCATATTAGTTTCCACTTACATCGGAGGGAGTCTGAGTTGAAGCTTCTGTGGTTGTAGCATTTACTTGAGTATTTGTATTTTGCTCTGTCGACGTTGGTACTGATTGTGTTTCATTTGCACTCGGCGCTAATACGTTAAAGAAATTGATAATTCTTTTTAGTAAGTTTTTATCTAGACACACGTCGTCTATACATAGCCCACTACCTGTAGATCTATTCTCAATTACAGAGTCGTAAACAAATTCATTTTTAACTAACATTAAGACTACACCCTTACCCATATCATCACTAAGCGCTAGACCCACACTTGCCCCAGTACCGTTAAGCCTAGTACCTACACCAGACTCTGTTGGTGACAATGTTATACGATCACCTTTTCTAACTTGTCCATTCTCTGCTGTAACACGCACCGGTATACGTCCAGAAAATGCTATAGGTACTCCGTTTTGAGTATTACTACCAAGTATAAAACCAGGGTTAGTCGCTATAACACCCACAGTTTTCTTTGGATCCGTTGCTCGCACAACGCCAGTAACAGTATAATCACCAGAAGTACTAGATGACACCCCTCCAGTACTCCATTCGTGATCAGTAGTTCCGAACATAACCAGCATACCAGCAGACAGCGCTGGGTCGTCTGACGGAAACATCTCTGCCATATCAGCAGCTGCATCAACATCAAAACCAGCTGCACGTATTCTACCTCCAACACGCAACTGCTCGTCCCCTATTCTCGTAGTTCTTGCACCCATAATACTTGTGCTAGAGGCTATACCCACAAATCCATCACCTCCTATGAATAGTTTACCTGTGTTAGTCGTACCTATCATTGTGGACGAAGCTATAGAGTTAGTAATGTTAGATCCAAAAATAAATGAACTAGTGGCATTAACGGTTATATTATTATGTGTACCATAGGCTCCAGAGTAACCAGATAGCACTGTGTTGTATAGTCCGCTAGCTATGACATCATTACCACTGGCTACGTTTTGAAAACCGAAAGTGTTTGCGTTTGCACCATTGACCGTATTCTCTTGTCCTACCGCTATACCCGAAAGACTGCTAACAGTGTTTGAGGCTCC
>JAYSXQ010000060.1:0-1031 GCA_043717115.1 bacterium
ACTGGAGTTGCTAGAATACAGGTTACTGTAAATAAAACCATCACTGGTATAAGTAGAATAAGTGTTTCCGTAGCACGTACTATCACAGGTATAGCTAAAATAAGTAATACTGTCACTAAAACTATTACTGGTATAGCAAAAATTACTGCTAATGCTAATAAAGTCATAACTGGTGTTTCACGTGTAACTAAAACCGTTAGCCAAACTGTTACTGGTGTATCGAGGGTAAGCGTATCTGTAGCACGCACTATCACCGGTATCTCAAGGGTAGCTAATACATTGACTAAAACCATCACAGGTATATCACGCATTACTGCCAACACTTTGCGTATAGAAACTGGTATTTCTCGCATCACATCTAATACTACACGCACTGAAACTGGTATAGCAAGAGTGTCTAACACTGTAACTAGAACAATAACAGGTGTAGCTAATATCTTAGTAACTGGTGTTACAACACGTACCATCACTGGTATCTCACGTGTTACAAAAACAGTTAGTCAAACCATTTCTGGTATCTCACGTGTTACAAAAACAGTTAGTCAAACCATTACAGGTACATCACGCATAAGTAATGTTAGCACTAAAACCATCACTGGAGTCGCTAAAATAACTGCAATTACCACACGCACTATCACAGGTATTTCTCGAGTTACATCAAATACTTTACGTACCATAACTGGTGTATCACGCATTACTGTAAATACACTAAAAACTATAACAGGAGTTAGTAGGATAAGTGTAAGTAATAATAAAACCATTACTGGGGTTGCTAAAGTCACAGCCGTTACCACACGCACCATAACAGGTGTATCTAGGATCACAACTAATGCCATACGTACTATCTCTGGTGTGGCCAGAATTAAAGCTAATGCTACACGCAACATCACAGGTGTTGCCAGAGTGTCTAACACAGTAACTAAAACCATCACTGGTGTAGCACGTATCACTAAAACAGTTAATCAAATAGAAACAGGATTATCTAGGATTACAAAAACTGTTAATCAAAGTGTTACTGGTATCTCACGTAT
>JAYSXQ010000007.1:0-19746 GCA_043717115.1 bacterium
TACTTTCTCATTTTTAATTTTTAAAGTTTCTACTTGAATTTTAAAGTCAAAATCTATAACATCAGCGTGTATAAGTATAAACTTGCCATTTTTTATATAATTTTCGAACTCTATATTTAAAACTTCTATTAACCTATCGTCTTTTTCTATAGCATATACAGTAACACCTGTTTCTAGTATGCGACGTGTGAGAGCGCCAGTGCCGGGACCTATTTCAAAAACTATAACTTCTGGTGACTTTTCATTTTCTATTATGATATGAGAACATTCTATCAGTTGCCGCAAAGCTTTCTCTGATTTTAAAAAGTTTTGCCCTAAAGACTTTTTAGCTTTTATGTTTTGCTGTGTTTTATTATCCATATATTATATCTAACTCACTATATCACAAAAACCACTTCTGATGAAGTGGTTTTTGTTTACTATTTTATATTATTAGTTTTAATAGAATTATATTTTCTTGTTTTCTTTTAAGTCCTACATTGATCTGTCTATCTTCATTGTTTCTAGGGCTGCTTTTAAGTCTATCTGGAAAGTCTTTATAGTATCTTTGGCTATTTTTATGAGTGATTTTATGTTATCTTTGTTTTCAACTGTTACAGTAGTGCTAGCATATAATTGTAGCGAAGCAACTGCAGATGCGGCGGCGGCACCCGAAGCTATAGCTTTTGTTACGCTCGGTGGTGTAGTAGATGATTTGGCTGTTACATATGCAATCAGCTTGGAAAGCTCTATTTGCAGACGATTCTCAACTGCATCTAGTTTTTTCACTATTTCTTCCATTTTCTTTTTTGCCATGTCACGAGAACTAGCCTTTAGTTCTTTTCTATCTTCTGTATTACTTGCACGCATTGCCTCTCTTTTGTCTTTAGCATCACCTATAATGTTTCTTCTATCTTCAGACGAAGTTGCATTTTTCATCATTGCTTTTGTATTCATACGCAAGTCTTTTCTCTCGCTTTTTATTTCCTCTTTCAGATCTTTTTTTAGATCTTTCATTTTGTCCATCATGCCACCCTCTCTCATCATTGGACGAGTACCACTTGCCTGCACCGTTGTACTAACAACAGCTTTTGTAGTAGTGTCTTGTGCACTTGATATTGCAAATGCTGTTGTAGATATTAACAATGTTGCTAATACATTTTTTGTTATGTTTTTCATATAAGTTTTTATTTAAATTAAAATACTAAATCCACTAAGTCTTTAGTACTTAAAAGTATAGCATATAAAATACACACTTATAGTAATTTATTAATACCCACCCTTATAATACCTGTCGCAAAACTGTTTTTTGAACTCGAAAAACTTATCATCCAGTATGGATTGACGGATGTCTGAAACTAACTTTATCATAAAGTACAAATTATGAGCTGAAGCGATAGTGCCAGCTAGCATCTCCTCGGCTTTGAATAGGTGAGCTAGATAACTTTTTGTGTAGTCGTGATATGGTGAGCTTACGTCGTCAGATATGTGGCTCATGTCGTCTTTGTATTTTGCATTACTGATATTAACCTTTCCATCTAGTGTGTATATAGCACCATGGCGTGCGATGCGTGTTGGGGATACACAGTCAAAAGTGTCTATGCCATACTCTACTCCTAAAAAGAAATCAATAGGCTCACCTATGCCGAGCAGGTGCCTAGGTTTACTTTCTGGTAAGTTTTCAGTTGCAGACTTTACAGTTTTTCCCATGTCTTCTTTTGTAAAACTTCCACCGATACCATATCCATCAAAATCCATAGCACCTAATGTCTCTGCGCTTTGTTTACGCAGATCTTCAAACGCTCCTCCCTGCACTACCGCAAACAGCGCTTGCTGATGACCTGTAGACTCACTCACGCCCAGTCTCTTGTGTTCGTCTATACATCGTTTTGCCCATCTGTGCGTCCTTTCCATAGCTTTTATCTGATACTCATATGGTGCCAGTGGTGAAGTGCATTCGTCAAACGCAAAAAATATGTCGGCGCCAAGTTTATGCTGTATCTGCATACTACTTTCTGGAGTGAATCTGTGTGATGACCCGTCTACGAATGACTTAAATGTTACACCGCCTTCATCTATTTTGGCCATTTGGTTTTTAGTGGACTTTATCTTTACCACACCATCTTCATCTATTGTCTGTTTCTGTTTTGCTGACAATTGGGCACTTGTTGCGATTTTAGATACGCCAGTATCAAATGCAGCCCCGAGTGAAAACACTTGAAAACCACCACTATCTGTAAAAGTAGGCAGTACTTCACTTTCACTTTTGTTTCCACTTTTCCAGTGCATCATCTCTGCAAAACCTCCGTGCTTTGCTACTATATCTGCACCTGGCTGTAGATATAGATGATAGGTATTTGCAAGCACTGCCTGACCTCCAGTTTTCTTTATATCATCCACGCTTAGCGCCTTTACAGTTGCTTTTGTACCTACTGGTATAAATGCCGGAGTCTGTATGTCTCCGTGTGGTGTGTGTATTACACCGGATCTAGCAAGAGGTGCTTCATTACTTTTCTTTTCTATACTAAAATTAAAATCTTTTATGTTTGGTTCAGTCTTTTTCATGTTTTCATTTTATACTTTTTTTATCTGTATGTCTCCATCATGCTGCTCTGCTACCACTGATCCATGACGCAGTAGCTCGAGTAGTGCCAAGAAACTAACTATTATGTTCTTTTTGACTTCTAACATATTTGCATTTTCACCACTCACTGTTTTTGCAAAGTCTTTTAAGCTAGTCATAGCGCCTGTGATACGACCGATCATTTTCTCTATAACTTCTTCTAGCTTTATAGTTTGACGTACGGCGACGTTTTTAAGCCTTTCAAAATTAGGAAGTTTTGCGATGCTAGCTAGTGCCACAGAGAACAGATTTTCTTTTGTTATACTTTTTCCTGGAGCAAAAACCTCTACCACTATTTCTGTTTTTTCTCGCACATACACAGGTGATACACCCCAGATTGACCTCAATTTTTTTTCTGCATCCTGTAGCTCTTTGTATAGTAGTAACTTTTTCTCTAGATCATCTACTTGTTCTTCTTCTTCTTTTGTATACTCCAGTGCTGGTAATAGCGACTTTGCTTTTATTAACATCAGTGTCGCAGCTATCAATATAAACTGTGACATATCAAGTGGATCTATAGTTTCTAATTTTCTAACATAATCTATATACTCATCTGCAATACTAGATAAACTGATCTCACTAATTGACAATTTACGAGACTCTATCAGTTCTATGATCTTTGTATATGGACCTTCAAAACGGCCTTGTTTTATAGTAAATACTTCTAATTTGTTTTGATCTGCATTCATATTTTTTTATATCTTCTGTTATATTTTTTCCCAAACACGAGTATCGTTGTTGCCGTCTATTTTAAATATAGCAATACCACCTAACTTATAAAGTTTCGCGAGGTCAATTTTTTCTTTTATTGATTGTGCATCACTATACCACACCAGATATTCTTTACTACTAGTGGCGTCAGTATAAGTATAGAAAACTTCACCACTGACATGACGAGTAGGAATTATGCCTCTCTGTTTCGCCAGTTCATCAGCATAGAACCAGTTCATGCTACCGAGTCTCTTGTATGTGAGTATCTGTGCATTTCCATCACGAGTGATCTCGTATTTGTATCCGTATGTCGGCACACCCAGCACTAACTTTTTAGCAGGTATATCTCGAACAGCTAATATGATCACTTTTTTAACCCAGTCAATGTCAGCAACTGGTCTGTATGCTCCTGTGCGTATTGCGTTCAGACTAGTGTCTGCTGTATCTTGATCATATGCCATTATACGTACCTGATCACAGACTTTTCCTATCACTTTAAAATCATTGGCACGTTCAACACTTTTTATATTTTTAGTGCCGGACAGCTCATCGTCTGTCGGAGTACGTGCTTCTATGGTACATATTAATATCTTTTTCTTTGAGTGTAAGTCTTTTGAAAGTTCTGTCAGAAAAGTAGAAAAAGCATCTTTTGATTCTGCTTTTTTATTTTCAAAATCTATATCTATACCATCTAAATTATAATCCTTGACGGCTTTTAATATATCGTACCGTATAGCCCAGCGAAGATCAGAGTCTTTTAATACAAAATCAACATCTGACCTACCCTGATCTCCAACCGCCCACCACAATATACTGGGTACTACCAGTTTTTTATTGGCATGTGCTGTATCTATCAGACTTTTATAGGGTTCCTGATCTAACTTTAAAGTGTCTTTAAAAGTTCCAGTTGGTGTCATTTCATATGCAAATGGCGAGACTATATCTATTTGTTTTATTTTATCTATTGCCTGAGCTACCCCTTTATCTCTTTGCCAATACGGTATCCAGACACCAACTGTAAAAGGTTTTTTAATTATATCATTTATCTCTTTTGTAAATGTAACGGTTTTCTTTGTGGTACTAACAGTTTTAGTTTTCGCTGTGCTTGTGGCTGCAGCAAAAGACTCCGTATCATTTATTAAAAAAATAGACAGTAATGCACATAATAAAAAAGTATTTTTTATATTATTTTTCACAATTTACAGTATAACATAAACTACTTTACAGTTATCAGATCCTCAACAGCAAATCTAACCTTTGGTTTAGGTGTCTCTGTGCTTGATCTGTACCCAACAGCGAGTATCGCTTGCGCGCGAGAGTGTGACGGTAATCCCAAAATCTCCGCCATTGCTGTAGTATCAAAACCCTCCATAGGGCAACTGTCTATACGTAGCTCAGCACATGCAGCGAGCGCAAAACCAAGTGCAATATACGACTGTTTTGCAGACCATGCTGTTGCAGATGCATCATCTAGTCCACCCAGAGCGGTACGCATCATGTTTTCATATATCGCCATTTTTTCTTTTACTTCTGGGTTACCGCCACTTGATAGATCGATAAACGCGCTTATACGGTCTTGTAGGTCATTGAGAGAACAGAAAACAAATAACCTGTCAGCATCTATCATCTGTGACTGTCCATATCCAGCATCTTGTATTTTTAACCTAGTCTCTGTGTCAGTTACCTCCACAACGTGGAATGGCTGCAGCCCATATGATGTGGGTGCTAGCTGTATCGCTGTGCGTATTTTTGCAAGCTGTTCTTCTGTTAGTTTTTTTGTAGAATCAAATGCCTTCGTAGCATATCTCCATGACAGATTATCTAAAAATGTATTGTTGTTCATATATACTAACTATATCAGTTTTACTTTTAAAAGTAAAACTTTTTGCTCTTTATAATCTGGAATAGTCTGCGACACCAAGTCCCAGAAATTTTTAGAGTGATTCATCTGCTCTAGATGACATAACTCATGCACTACCACATAGTCTAGTAACTCTGGGTCGAGTAGTACTAGCCTATAATTAAAATTAAGGTTTTTACGAGCACTACAACTACCCCATCTAGACTTTTGATTACGTATCGCTACTCTATTATAAGTAAAATTATAGTAAGAGTTATAGTGTCTCAGGCGCTCATGTATAACAACTCTTGCTTTTTCTTTGTATAATTCATATTCTAATTGTGAATTTTGGCGAAACTTTTTTACTACATTATTTTTTGCACGTCTTTTACTTTTCTTTTTTAACTTTCCAAATATAAAATACATTTTCTATTTTGAATACTCTAAATAAGTATTTTTAGGATCCCACAGTAACCAAGAGTCAACACCAGCGTCAGCACTTGCTTGTATCTGCGCCTTTACTTTTGCAGTATCATAGGTGACTCCACCAATTGAAAATACCTGTAGCCATGGGCGCATTTTATCTCTTACTTGCTCTTTTGTACTAGTAGCTATAGTACTAGTAGCACTGCCCGTTGTCATACTTCTTGATATTTTCTCCACACCATCGTTTAACGCTTTTAATATAACTTCATATGGGAACTTTGCTGGATTGTCATATCCATAATTATCTTTACCAAAGTGGGATGGATATATCATAGGCGACACATAATCTACATACGGAGTTATTCTATTTATCTCTTGACCTATACCCATATCTCCCTTCACTGACACTGTCAAACCAAACACATCTGCTGATATTTTTACTCCTTTACTTCGCAAGTTTTTATCTAAATATTTAAAAAAGTCCTCTATAGTTTCAGCTTTGGTTTTTGTAAAACTACTCATATCCACCGCGTTGACTGCTCCATCAGTTGGAAACCTGACGTAGTCAAAATTAATCTCATCAAAACCTTGAGCATGTGCATCTTGAGATATGCGTATATTATAATCATACACCTCTACACTGTTAGCGCGTACCCAGCCTATTCCTTTTTGATCAGTCCAGTTTATATCCGTACCTTCTTTTTTAAGTGATAATTCTGGATGAATCTTTGCTAAAAATGGATCCTCAAACACTTGTACACGACCTATCACATATACATTTTTCTTGTGCAGTGTGTCTATCAGTTGCTTTATGTCTGTTATCCTTTTTTCTCCAACACCGATACTTACTAGTTCTGGATCAGTTGGTATATATGACAATTTTCCTGTTGCGTCTTTTATATCTATTACTACCGCGTTGATATTATGATTATCGATAAGATTATAAACTCGTGTCATTATCTTTTCACTACCTGCTCCATATGATGACACATATATACCATGTAGAGTATTTGGTGTATCTAGATGAGTGACTGTAACAGTTTCTATTTTATTTGTGACTATTTCTTCTACTTTAGACTTTTCTTTTTCGGATTTAGTGGTAATAGGTGGAGCCTTTGGTGTCTGTGTAGTACTTTTTTTATACTCACTTTTATAGTTATTTATACTCGAAACAAAATCAGTGATGTGGTAATGACTAGCTAAAGCGTATGATACTCCCAATAAGCAAATGACTAATATTAGTTTTTTCATTTTAAAACAGTATACACAATGTGTTATAATACCACAATGGACAACACCAAAATACGCCTTCCTATTTTTATCATGAGTATTGGTGCGGCTATTATTTTTGTAATTATCATTGCTATTTTTTATACAAATACATCTTATTATAAAAAAAATAGTATTACAGGCAGTAGTGTAACGCCAAATACAGAAAGCACACCTGTGGTAACTGCCACAAACACTACTGAAAGCGTTCCAGATATTGTAAAACCTATAGTAAAGATGTACACCTATATAGAGATTACAGATGGATGTGGTGTACATTTTGGTGGAGCGTGTTTAAATGTCAGATCAGGGCCAGATACTACATACCCATCAGTTGCAAAACTTCGCACTGGACAAGTCTTAAAAGTTGGCGAAATGGTGCGCACTGGAGAGAAAAAATGGTACAAAATTGCTTTTGATGAGTGGATAAGATACCCAGAGAGACTCGGAGGTGACTGGTATGTGTCTGGTGATTATGTAAAAGTTTTACGAGACCCTGGCATACAGATATACAACGCCAGCACCACACCTACAAATAAAAAGATTATTGTCGATCTATCAGACCAAATGCTATACGCATATGACGGAGAAAAATTTTTTATGAAAGAAAAAATGTCTTCCGGTATAGATGGCACCCCTACACCAAAAGGAAGTTTTAAAATATTTAAAAAAACCCCTAGCCGTTATATGCAAGGACCATTACCGGGCATCAGCGAAGATGTTTATGACTTACCAGGAGTGCCATGGACTATGTATTTTACTAATGAGGGTGCAGCTATACACGGAGCATTTTGGCATGATAATTTCGGCAACCTTCACTCACATGGATGCATCAACCTACCACCAGAAAAAGCAGAAGTTTTATATAATTGGACTGACATGGGAACTAGAGTATCGGTAAGAGATTAGTAAAAATACAAAAATGGAAGAAGAAATACAAAAAAATATAGAAGATAGAACCGAAAAAAATGTCGCAGACATACTGAGTAATTGTTTTTCGCACAATGATACTAAAAATACATTAGTAGTATACGATACACATTTTGGATTGACAGAGATACTTACTGACGCATACAGAAAAGTTTTGCCGAATGCTAAGTTTTTAGATTTTGATAGCAAAAATAGAGAAGAAATAATAGATACTTTTGACTCTATGGCTGCTGGTGATATGGTGGTACTGATACAGTCTACAAATTTTTTATTGAACGAGTTCCGTATTAGACTGCATCTATTTAATAAAAACTTAAAGGTCATAGAGCATATGCATCTAGCTCGCAATGATGAGTCTATGTGGGGTACATATGTTGACGCATTAGAGTATGATATAGACTGGTACCCTACTGTTGCACCAAAACTAAAAACTATACTTGATGCTTCAAACTCTTTGCATGTGCGCGGACTAGACGCGACTCTTACAATAAACGGAAAACTAGAGAGTGCAAAACTAAACATAGGAGACTATACTGGTATGATTAATGTCGGCGGCACTTTCCCAATAGGTGAAGTTTTTACTGAGGCTAGAAACTTTTCTGATATGAGTGGTAGTTTTTACGTGTATGCATATGCTGATAGTAATTTTAATGTACAGATGCACGCACCGTTTAAATTAACTGTTAAAAATGGACTAGTGGTGGAGTGTGATGAAAATACACCAGCAGAGTTTATAAAAATACTCGACCTAGTAAAAAGTTTTGAGAGGCCACTCATACGTGAAGTTGGTTTTGGGTTAAACAAAGCAATCAGTAAAGAAAATCCACTTAGCGATATCACTGCTTTTGAGCGCATACTAGGTATGCACTTTTCGTTAGGTGAGAAACATAGTGTATACAAAAAAGAAGGCCTAACTACCAACAAAACAAAGTTTCATATAGACCTATTTCCTGTTGTCGACATTGTACAGGTAGACGATACAGTTATATTTGAAAATGGAAAATATTTATTATAATAATGTTTTATTATGTTATACTTTAAAATAATAAACGCAACATGTTAAAAGACTTTACTGTTAAAAATATAATAAAAACTGACAGAGCGACGCTAGATAAAAACGAAATAGATGCGTCTATATTTAAGATAACTCCAAAAGGAGTATTTATACCAGAAAACAGAAAACAGATAGTAGACTTTGTACGTGACATTATAAAAATTAAAAATGAGGATAAAAATCACAGCGACATCAGTCTCAGTTCACGTGGAGCCGGGACATGCATGAGTGGTGGATCACTGACTGACCAGTATATGATATCTTTTACTGAACACATCAACAAGATAATCAGTCTAGATGTTAAAAATGATACCCGAACTGACAATAGACATACTATAACTGTTGAACCTGGTATGTTTTACCGCGATATGGAGGCAGAGACACTAAAACATGGACTGATACTACCTAGCTACCCCGCCTCACGAGAGTTATGTACAATCGGTGGTATGGTTGGCAACAACGGTGCTGGAGAAAAAACTATCAAATACGGCAAAACAGAAAAATACGTTGAGGAAATAGAAATGATATGTGCTGATGGTAATGTATACATATTTAAAAACTTTTCCGGCAATGCTCTTGATGATATATTACAAAATGATCAGACTTTTTTTGGTGATATACACAGAGAGATGTATAAAATAGTCACAGAAAATAAAAATGAAATAGAGATAAATAAACCAACAGTAACTAAAAACTCTTCGGGCTACTACATATGGAATGTCTATGAAAAGTCGACTCATAGCATGAACCTGGCAAAGATTATATGTGGATCGCAAGGGACTTTTGGTGTGATGACTCAGTTCAAGTTGTCACTGATACCAAAAGCCACAAAAAGCAAAATGGCCGTAGTGTTTTTAGACAATATACACGATATGCCGTCAGTGGTAAACCATATAAAACTATTAGCACCTGAAAGTTTTGAAGTTTTTGACGATCATACATTTAAAATAGCTATGAGGTTTCTACCGCAAATAGTTACTAGACTGGGTGGCAGTATGTTTAGCCTAGCGAAATTGTTCTGGCCAGAGTTCAAAATGATAATCACTGGCAGCATACCAAAAATAGTTATGCTAATAGAATTTGTAGAGACTACAGATAATGAACTTGAAAATAAAATACAACTACTTCAGAAAATATTTACAGATATAGAAACTAATAAAAACAAAATAGGGAATATAAAAACTCATATAGTTAAAAGTGATATGGAAGCTAGAAAATACTGGGTATTCCGTAGAGAATCTTTTAATCTACTACGCTCAAAATTAAAAGACGTTCGTACTGTGCCGTTCATCGAGGACGTAGTTGTGCATTCTGATGATTTGGTAGATTTTTTACCGCAATTTGAGGCTATACTAGACTCTGAGAAACTGGTGTACACCATAGCTGGTCATGTTGGAGATGGGAACATACACGTGATACCGCTGATGAAACTGGCAGATGAAAAGTCCATACTACAACTAAAAAACATATCCGAAAAAGTATACGCTCTAGTGCAACAGTACGGTGGGTCATTGAGTGGTGAACACAATGACGGTCTGATACGTGCACCATTTTTACATTATATGTATACAGAAAAAATGCTGAGTATATTTACTGACATAAAACACGCATTTGACCCACAAAACATTTTTAATCCAAATAAAAAGATAGACGTGACCTGGGACTATGCAGCAAAAAAGATAGACAGGAGGAAGTAGAAATAATAAAAGCGTTACCAGGGTAACGCTTTTTTGTTCTTTGTCTTAAGTTAATAACTCATAGCCTTCAGATGATAGCCTACCGACTCTTCTAGTGCTTTTAAGTTATAACCACCTTCTAACACAGACACAACTCTGCCTTCTGCGTGTTTATCTGCAACTCCCATCAAAAGTCTAGTTAGGGTGAAATAATCCGCAGATGATAAACGGATGTTCGTCAATGGATCAGACTGATGCATATCAAAACCAGCCGATATAATAATCAAGTTTGGTCTAAATGCATCCAGTACAGGAATAACTTTTTTCAAGTACAATTTTTGAACCAGTTCAAAATCGCTGTGCTCTGGTATAGGTAAAGTAAACACACTCTCGCTCACCTGACCATCTGTTTTGTTCGTATTGTACTTACAACCGGATTGAAAAGATGAAACTAGTAATATGTTTGGGTCACCGACACGATCGAGTATCTGTTGTGTTCCATTACCATGATGACGATCGAAATCCACAATCGCTACCTTACCAAAACCAGAAACTCTGGCATGTAGTGCACCGACAGCTACGTTGTTAAAAACACAAAATCCCTCGCCTCGCTCTGTAGCTGCATGATGTCCTGGTGGACGAACTATGCAAAACACTCTTTTACTTTTTCCACTATAAACACGATCTACAGCCTGACACACAGTACCAGTAGCGAATGTTGCTGAAGTGTACGTCCCACTGGATATGCGTGTGTACCACTGCACGTACTTGCTCCTCCAGTTGGCACTAGCGGCTCTGACACTTCCCATTTTACTTATCGACAACACATGTTCTATGTATGTTTTACTGTGAGCTCTTTGTAGCATCTCCAGCAAAATACTTTCTTCTAATTCATCAGCATAAAGAAAAGATAGGTTAAGAGCATCCGCTGCTAATAATGCTGATTCTAATCTCTGCTTTTTTTCTGAGAAAAATGGGAATAGTTCATGATCTCTAAACTTGTTAGAAAAAATTACTTCGAGCATTTTTGTATCTGTTAACATGTCAAACTCCTTGCATTTGGTTGTTGAAAACTTTAAAAACTCTACGTAGAACTATACACTTTGAGTATCAATAAGTCAAGAGCTATTTCTCATTTAGATTAGGAGTAGTACCCTCACTCATATGATTGACCTCATTGAACATATCGTTCAGTTTCTCTACTAGGCCATGGGTTACGTCTTGCTGCTCTGCTGAGTTTATAGATTCCTCTATTTGATCCAGTAAAGTGTCTAGACTGTAAGCAGTAGGTACTCTTTTCTTTATTTCTATATACAACTCTATTTTCTTTATGTCTGCTTCTACATTTGCATTTTGATCGTTTGGGTATTTACTTTGCGCATCACGATCTAACTCATCAAAATACTCTGAATGTGTATTTCTAAATGCTTCACTTTCAAAACCTTCATGTTTTAAAACTTGCAAAACATAACCTGGAGTTGTGGTAACTGTTGGCGGAGCACTTTCTAATTTTGTAATTTCTGGATTTTCTAGTGACATTGTATTTGGAATTTTCTTAGTATTCTATATTTATAGGTATAGACATAGATCCATCATTCTCCGGCATACCAGACGGATTGTCCTTTTTCAGTATCAATAGCCCAGGACCCATATATGCACTTTTTATTTTTATATCTAATTTGAATGGCACAAATTCTGCAGTCATCCAGTCTCCTATTGCTTGCGCTGGACCTTGCCATAATATGTTACCATTTTTATCTAATACCTGAACTGGAAACGATGCCTCAAAATAAAAACCTTTTGCTTTACCTATAACTGAAAACTCTTTACCTACTACTGCTCCAGGAGTTGGAAGGTCTACTACTATAGTTTCCGCTGAGGCGTTTTTGTATGTTGGTTTTATCTTTATAACATTTGTATATGTTCTACCGTCTGGGGTTTTACATTGCTCCGGATAACTCTCCATTACAGGATAACCAGCTTTTACACAATCCTCATAAGAGTTAATAACTACAACTACATGGTTTTGTTTTTTGTATACAAAAGCAGCCCAAGCTAATAACAAAATCACAACTACTAATAAAATTATTGAATTCTTTTTCATATGTTAAGTATACATTATATACCAGCAGATACAAGTTTTGCTCTAGTTATAGGCCCTACAAAACCTAATGCTGGAAAGATATTATTTGCAATCTGGTATCTGATAATAGCGTTTAATGTAGCTAGTCCAAAATACGTTGTCTCATAACCAATTGAACCATCACCACTACTTACAACTAAAAAACCGTGAGTATTTAAAAACTTTTGTAAAGTCCTTACATCTTCACCTTTTATACCCTTATACAAGTTACGCATTATACTCCCTACGATATTACTATTAGGATAAGTATTTGTAGAGGGGATTGGATTTGCAGTCACAATAGGACTTAAAATTTTTGTTATCGAATACACTAATACACTCAGTGCGTTCGCGTCACTAGTCTGTGTCATTATTTTTGCTAAAAATGCACTTTTTTGATCTGTGGTAAAACTGGATTTTAGACGTGGGTACGGATCAATGGGGGTACCATTACTATCATGTATCTCAAAATGCAAATGCGCCGCACCACCAATAGCATTACCTGTATTACCTACATACCCTATTAGTGCACCCTGCTCCAACACAGTACCTGATACCACCCCTTCACCTATTTTATCCAGATGCATGTATACAAAAGTCTCACCTCCGGGATTTGCTGTATATACATAATTTCCCTCTCCAGCTCCCACTCCAGTACGTAGCACTACAGCAGCTGTTGGCGAGACTATAGGCACACCTTTTGTGGCCATTATGTCCTCACCTGCGTGTGTTCTACCATTCGACCTAGGGTCACCAAAATTAGGAGACAGATTACTAGGCTCTACACCATATAACACAGGAATGTACACATTTTGTACTGCTGTACTAGCTAGCATTTTTATTTTCTGTTGCAGATCGCCACTATCCCTCCAATTATTAACATACCACTTTACAGTACTACTAGTAGCCTGACTAGACACATCGCCTATTTGCGCACTGACAGATACAGTAATAGGCACGAGAACGAGTCCTGACACCAAAAACACACTAAAAACCTTTTTAAAATAGTCATTTATATAGTTCATAATGTATATAACAGCCGAGAACCCTGTGTGTGACTTAAAATTTAAGTTTTTTAAAAATGTCAAGGGCACATAACACAACAATTTAGGGCTTATTTAAAAAACAAAATCTAGTTTATAGTATTTTTGTAATGTTTTGTTTTTTGCGCGTCAACAATTATGCAATAGAAGATCACGAAAACAACATACACACAATAAGTCGTCTACAAGTCGTCTAGAAAATTAAATCGTCTCCTCATTTGCGCATATATACAAATTACAATTACAAATTTAAAAAACAAAAAAATGAAAATAAAAAATAAAATGTTTGCTGGTATCAGCATGTTAAGTCTGATAGTAGGAAGTCCTGCTGCTTTTGCAGCAAGCATGACAGTTACAAATAGCACATCTGCAAATATTACAAATAACTCCAGTGTCTCTGCGAGTTCAGGGAACAATAGTTCTACTGGCATGCGCGGTATGCCAGGTGGTGACGCTGGATCAGCAAGTGCGAGTGGTAGTCAAACTGGAAGCGCCACAGCAGGCAATGGTGGTATGGGTGGAAATGGTGGCATGGGCGGCAACATAACAACAGGAAGATCCATTTCAACATCTGATATTAGAAATGACATCAACACAACAGATACTCATATAGAAGACATGGGTTCTGATGCTGATCGTTTCAACGAATCACTAGATACAAATTCACAAGTTGGAGCTTCAGACTCTTCATCATCTACTGATAATTTCTCAACACGTGATGGATCATCTAGTTCAAGTTCACACAATAATTCAAATGGTGCAACTTCGTCAGCATCTCAATCAGCATCAAATGGTGCAAATGGTAACCAAAGTGATGCTTCAAACTCATCTACTTCTGGAAATGCAAGTAGTTCAGCAGCATCTAATTCTTCATCGGCTTATAGTACAAGCAGCAACTCACAGTCTCAGAATCAAAATTCTAACAATGCTGTAAGTAATTCAACAATGCAAAATAACAATGATACAGCTACAACAGATAATTTCTCTACAGCAGCACAAGCAGAGAATCATGACAATAGACAATCAAGTTATAGACGCACATATGTAGGCAGCAATGACACTTACTCTGTTGATAACTCAACTGGTAACACTTTGTCAAATACTACAAATGTAGCAGCAGCATCTGGAAACAACACATCTACAGGAGCTGAAGGTGGAATTGGCTCAAATGGAGGAGGTGCATCAGTATCAGGTAGTTCAATTACATCAAACAACTCTGCAACTGGTGGTATGGGTGGAAATGGTGGTATGGGTGGAAATGGAGGAACAGTTTCTTCAGGAAGTACTGACTCTCTTTCTAGTGTCGTAAACACATCTGGTCGTACAATGACAAGAATGGTTAGACACTAATTATATTAAACCTACTAACTATTAACTAGATACTCACTCTAGATTAAATGTGTGAAAACAGGATGAATCCTGTTTTCCCACAAGCCATGCAAATTATTTATATTTATTTCCATGGCTTATGGGAGAACATGATCTTTTCAAAAACTAAAACTTTAAGAAGAACAACTCTGAATATTTATGAAATTAAAATACATTATCAAAAAAAACTTATACGTAGCGCTTGTCGTTGCTGTGATGTTTCAATTAAACTCCATTAAGGGCGTGCTTGTGTTTGCACAAGAAAATACTATAGAAAACACTACGGATCAAGTTGTGATAGATCAGGTTATCAAAGTAGAACTAACTACAGAAGAATCAAGTGCAGAACCTACCTCGATACCTCAAGAGTCACTACAAGAACCATTAGATGCGAGTTCAACAGCTACCTCAACTCCTGTAGGAATATTTATAGAAACACCTATTTTTATTTCTACTGGAACTTCAACTGCAAGTATGACTGATAGCACAACCACAGAAACTGTTGCAACCTTAACATCAGAATACCACGATGCCCAAAATAGTACAACGACAATTACAACAGGTGAATCGGTAGCCTTAGCCAATATACTTAATATCGTAAATACTAATCTCGTAAACTCGACAGGATCTATTGTACTAGCAAACATCATAGATGAACATCAGGGAGTTATAGATCTTAGGACGACATCAGTAGCTTCGTCCACTGAGGTCTTATGTACACTACTAGTCTGTAACGGTATCGATAGTATAAAAGTAAAAATAGAGGCTGACGCATCTATAGATAATTTGATAGTAGTAGATGCGCTGAGCGGAAAAAACAAAATAGAAAATGCAAAGAATGCAGTTATATCTACAGGTAATGTAGTAGCTGGGCTAAACCTAGTTAATGTCGCCAATACTAATTTTATAGACTCGACTTATCTTTTACTTTCTCTAAATTCATTTGTAGATGTAAATGGTGATATTATATTTCCATCTCTTTCAAATTTCTTTGCAGCACAAAACAAAGCACTGGAAATAGAGAAACTAAATAGTACTCAAACTGCCCATATTTTTAATAGCTTGGATGTAAGCGCAAATGCCGGCAATAATCAGAGTGGGCAATCAGGCAGTGGGATAACCCGAACAGGCGATTCCATTTCTTCAACAAATATTTATAACAATCTCAATTCATTGCTTGTAGGAGGAAACTCGGTGTCTATATTTCTAAAAGTAACTGGAGACTGGAAAGGTAAACTGTTTGGCGCACCTGCTGGCACTAGTTTCAGTCATGACAATAACTTGCATGTACTACAATTTGAAGATAACGCTAACACCCTAAAGAATCTAGATATATCACAAGAAATAAACAGTACGACTACAGCTAATATATATAATACAGTTCATGTATTGTCAGACAGTGGGAATAATGACATAGAGAATGCTGACAATTCTACTATACAAACAGGAACAGCTCGTACTTCTGCAAATATAATAAACATAGCTAATTCAAATATAGTAGGTCGAAACTGGATATTAGCTGTAATAAATATTTTTGGTGATTTTAATGGCAATGTACTATTTGGTACATCTGATTTATGGCTTGGACAAAAAGTATCTGCCGAGTCATACATAGATAATGGGACACTATTAACTTATACCTTGACTGTTATAAATAACGGCGACAGTGCTGCTTCTGGTGTGTATGTTACTTCTACATACGATAATCAGCATTTGGATATTATCGACTCCAGTATCCCGTACTCAGAAAATCAACCAGGCACTTTGAGATTTAACATATCTGATCTCGGACCAAATCAAGCAAAAGAAATAACATTTCATGCACGCATAAAAAATACTATCCCCGGTACTAAGATTATAAACACTTCAACTGTAACAGGATATGAACCAGAAAATACTACCGATAATACAGATACAACGGTGATAACGACATCGTATCCTGTGTCAATTGGAGGAACATCAGTTCCAGTATCTACACCACAAGTATCAACTGTAAATCCAGCCACTGTTCAATTTAATGTAAACGCACCTATACAAAATATAGTAAACAGTAAACCTCCAGCAAATGAGAAGATTGTTGTAAATGAAAAAACCAATGTAAATGCAAATATAAATATCAGCATAATACGCCAAACACCACAACTTGAAATAATAGGACTAGGAACCAAAGGAGAACAGATACTCATTGTCCGTAACCAGTCCGATGACGTTCTCCCTTCGGTAAAATTCGATGACATTTTATACGATGAAAATGGAAATCAAATTCAAACTGAATCTTGGGACTTGGGTGATCTTTTACCAAATGAAGAAGTGACACTTACATATGATATTTCTTTTGGATCCAAAGCAGTAACTGGGACTTATTCGCTATCAAGTCAACTAACATACGGGGCTGGTAAAAATTTAAACTTCACAAAAAATGGAACAATTGCATATACCATCCCTGGAGTAGTAATTACAAAAACACAAACCATTCCTAACATCTCCTCAAAACAAAAATCACAAAAATTAGTAGGAGCAGTGCTCGGAGCTTTCATTCAGAGCATTTCTCCAGAAACTGCCTATGCAGCGGAGTTAGGAGAAAGTCAAATATCAAATGATTCAAATGAGAAAAGTCTGTTTTATATACCAGAAGCATTGTTCTTATTATTACCGATTTGGTATATATATCACAGACAGAAACGATCTCGCAGGACAGCTGACTACACTATACTAAGTTAGTGTTACAAAAAATAAACAGAATTAACAAACAAGAATTAACAAAATGAAAAACTTAAAATTATCGAAAAGTAAATTACAACATAAACTGATACTCAGTATAATCGCTGTTACAGTGATCTGTATCCCTATATCTATTAGCATGTCATCTACAGCATCAACTGGAACATCTACTACAACAGCGACCTTTGTACCCAGTGCCACTACAACACATGCCACAACTGTAACACCTGCTTCATCTATACACAATCACAATCATACAGAGTGTGCACATGAACATCATGTAGAAACTGATACACATGTACATTACTCCAGCACTACAACAAACCAATACGACAAAATTATCCACCCCCATATTGTCTGTCGTCCTTCATCGGCGACTACCACAGCAACTACTACAAATGCTACATCAACAGCAACTAGTACAAACGCTACATCTACTGCCACCTCCACAACAGCGACTACTACAGCGACATCAACTGCCACAACAACAGGAGGGGTAGCAACTACAACCACATCAGCAACAACTACAGCGACTACTACAGCAACAACTAGTTCAGGTGGATCAGGTGGTGGTTCTGGTGGTACCACTACAACTACTACAACTAGCACGTCAGGTGGTGGTTCAGGGGGATCTGGTGGATCAGGCGGCTCTACTTTATCTGGTTCATCTGGAGGTTCTGGTGGGGGTGAAGGATTTGCATATCCTATTATTGCTGGGTCTAATGCTGGGTCTAACATTAGTCAAGGAGGAGGTATGCTACCCAGTCAGGGATTAGTGTTAGGGGCCTCCACATCCACCGAAAACTTTGGTGTGGGTGGAGCCGATCCCCAAATGCCTAATTCTGGATACGGCCCAGATAATAGTTTTGTTTACATTATCGGCTCAATTTTCGTTATGTTAGTCAGCGGGCTATTACTTAGGAGAATTCAAATCTCGATATAGTAAATGGATACAAATATACAAAAATCTAACATATTGGTTATTAAGAAAATACTCCCCTACTTACCTGTATTGGTTTTTGTACTATCAACACTATTGTCTTTTTATATCTCATACAGCGGATATGCACTGTCTACTGAAAATGAGGAGAATACGGAGATTGTAGTCACTAACATCGAGGGAAAAAAGACTAATAAAATTATACATGTACCCGTTAACATTACCATTCCTTCACTTTTGGTGGATACTCGTATAATACCAGTTGGTATAACCAAAAGTGGAAACATGGCTAGTGCACGAGGACTAACGGACGTAGGCTGGTATAAATACGGAACAGTTCCAGGACAAATAGGTAGCACTGTTATTGCAGGACATGTAGATAACGCTCTTGCACTTGACGGTGTGTTCAAGCACCTAAAAGAAATAAAAGAAAATAGCGACATATACATCATAATGGACGATGGCACCAGGCTACATTTTAAAGTCATCTACAGCGAGGTCTACCCTTATGACAAGTCCCCCGTTACAGAGATTTTTAACAGAAATGATAAGCCTAGACTAAACCTCATAACCTGTGCTGGTACTTGGAACAAGTCCTTAAAAACCTACGACCAACGTCTGGTTGTGTATACGGAGAGGGTTAATTAAAAAATAAAAAACTTAAGTCGGCTGCCGTACTTGAGCAAGAACCATAGTCGGTCAAGCCCAGTAAGGTTATTAATAACATTTTTATTTTAAAATTTTGACGATACCTGAGCGCTAAGCAGCCCCTTCTTTTTCAAGGATACCAGCCACCTCGTTTAACAGCATGTCTAAATTTGCTTGAAAATCAACTTGGGTTTTAGTTATTATTAAAACCTTTTTATTAATCTGGGTATGCAAATAGTTATCTCCTATCTTTTTTGCTGTTTCATTGAGGGGCTTCATAATATCTTTAAAACTTTTACCACCATGTTGTGCACAAACATCATCGAAAGATGTTTTACTGAAAATTGGTGGGATATGGTCAAGTATTGCTCGTATAAGCATCGAACATGAATGATA
>JAYSXQ010000061.1:0-1022 GCA_043717115.1 bacterium
ACTCATACTTACTGATTCTGGATGTTATAGTTAATACATAATACGCTAAAACATTATGACCATACCAAATCAAAACCCAGAGATAAATAGTAAACCAAATAACGAGTTACCAGTATTAGTAGATCAAGTTTTAAAAAATACAACACCGGAGTTAGTGGAACAGGTTACAGCACCACAACAAGCTGCTAGTTTTTGGGCAAAGTTTAAATTACCAAAAGACTTGATAGGAGCAAAACAGGGTCTTCGAAAGTTTGGCGTAACACTCGGTGTTATACCAAAAGAAAAAGAGTTCAAACGAATAGAAGAAATAGACCACAGCGTACCGATGCCTCCTGTTTCAGAGTCAGACATAACCGAAGTATTACCCAAGGTTAATATGGAAGCAGTGACTGCTAGAAATGAATATAAAAAGAAAATGGATATAGCTATAAGTATATGGAATGGACTACCAGTAAACAAAATACAAGAACTACTAAAAATAAAACAAGCTGAGCAAATACAAAGCATGTACAAGCCAGCAGAAAACAACACCTATAACATGTCAGGTACTGATGACGAGGGTGGAGTGTCCCGTGCAATGAAAAATGCAAAAGCTGAGCAAGATCAAATATATGGAGATGACCTTCAAAAAGAAGTAACTATACTCAGAACTATACTAGACAAAAAACAGTCTGAAATAGAAATAGATACAAAAATAGAAGTCGGTAACCCAGAAGCAATAAAATCTCAGATAAAAATGAGAACAAAAGTGGCAATGGATACTTTGATCAAATACGGTTTAAAAATTAGTAATGCACATCTTAACCTACCACCAGCAACAAAAATAGGTCTAGGTGTAGTTATGGCTGGACTGAGCGTGGGTACTGCTGGAGTCAGTACAGTAGCATACAGAGGACTATCACTTGGTAGTTCTGCTCTTGGTATATATCACAGAGAATTAAAAAAAGCAGAGGAAAAAGCAAAAGAAACAGGTACAGAAATAGTCTTTGACAAATGGGAGGCTATTACAAAATCAGTAGCCT
>JAYSXQ010000062.1:0-9676 GCA_043717115.1 bacterium
ATTTTTTTATTATTTATTATTCAATAGCAGATAATCAGTAGCAAGTTAAACTCGCATTATTTACCCTATTCTTAGAGTATAATACAAAATATATGTTAAGATAGGTAAGTTATTCACATCCGTCTTTTCTGATGTATCGCTAAGGACATCTTTGAAAGAGATAATAGACTATATGTGTCTATTAACGTCCAACGTCAAAATTTGCTAGTTTATGATGCGATTTTGATTTAGCAGAGTCGCACTATGTGTAAACGTATTTAAAATCGGCTACCGGACTTGGAATCGAACCAAGATTAAAAGCTTCAAAGGCTTCTGTCCTACCTTTAGACGATCCGGTAATTGTGTGAAAACATTATAACACAAAATATATAAAAATACATGTTGCAAATATTTTTACACAGGTATATACTAAAAATTATATAAAGTTTCTTTCGACATTAATTATCTATTTCACTTACACAAAAACATATGTTTAATTTTTCTAACTGGGGAGCGAATGCAGTAAATAAAAACCCTGAGACTGTTACAGATAATGCAGAAGCGAGAGCGTTAGCTATGAGCCAAGTAGAAATGGGAGACTTGCCGAGTGCGTTACAAGACAGAATGAAAACTGCTGTAGGTTTTGATGAAATCAGAGAGATATATTCACAGACAAACACAAGCCTACTTTCAGTTGCTTAATAACAAAATCTGAAACTTATCCTTTGACAAGCAAACACTGAACTGTTAGTATACAAATATGACCAGGCAAATACTAAAACCATTGCAGGACCTGATATATAGCACAGATATAACTTTTGAGGAATCAAAAGGATTTATAGATGCTATATCAAACAGTCCAATAGAAATTCAGGTTGAACTGTATAGGCTTTTTAACTATGATTCTGCGCTTATATATCCAACATATATTAACTATATGGCTAAAAAACGCGCAAAAGAGACAGGTATCGGCTGGAATGAGGCTGTAGAGGCGGAGATAAAGTTTTTAGATAATTACATAGAGGGTAGAAGGGTGGGGGCTGAGATACAATAAATAAATTCTCAATAAAAATAGAAAACACAAAACGGACGCTTTTAACGTCCGTTTTGTGTTTTCTATGTTATAATTATATATAACAAAAACTACAATAATATATGGAAGCTAAAAAAATAGAAAGTAAAAAAGAAAATGAGACAGAGTACGAAGGAAATGTATCAATATCAAAAGAAATAGACGCATATGTGAGAGTGCCAGCTCTAGAATGGGAGAGCGTATTTGTACCTCACGCTGAGATACATACAGCCCTGCAGGGTGACAAAGTAAAAGTAGTGTTAACTGGAGAAACCAGAATGGATGGCCAGAAAATTGGAAAAATAATACAAATAGTTAATAGATCAAAAAAACTTCATACTGGCACACTCGAAGTAATAGACGGGGTTTATAGTCTGCATACTTCAGATAAAAAAACATATATAACTATACTGATTAAAAAGGGAGACGAGATGGGAGCAGAACCAAAGTCAAAAATTGCGGTAGAGCTGGGTGAATGGAAAGACGACATGACTGTCTGGGCAACAGTAGTACGTGTACTGGGTAAACCAGGAGACAATAATGCGGAGATGTTGGCCTATGCACTAGAGCGTGGGTTTTCTGATGAACACAAAGAGTCAGTGGCACAGGAGGCTCGTGACATAAAACAAAGAGGCATACTCGAAGAAGATAAGCAGGGCAGAATGGACTATAGAGAGGTTTTGACTTTTACTATTGACCCCGCTGATGCACAGGATTTTGATGATGCTATCAGTTTTAAATACATAACTAGTGGTGAACATACAGGTCGTTATGAAGTGGGTATACACATAGCGGATGTATCGTACTACGTGAAAAATGGAGGGGCACTGGACATAGAGGCAATAGAGAGGCAGACTAGTGTGTACTTGGTAGATAGATGCGTTCCTATGTTACCGGAGGAACTGTCTAACGACTTGTGTTCACTAGTTGAAGGAAAAGATAGACTGGTTATGAGTGCGATATTTGTAATCGACGATGAAGGTACTGTGTATGACAAAAAGTTTGGTAGATGTGTGATCAATAGTGCAAAACGATTCACCTATGAAAATGCACAAGAAACAATGGATAAAAATGATGAGGTTTTACACTCAAAAGAGTTGCATATTTTAAATAACATAGCAAAAAAACTGTACAAGTTGCGTTTTGATGCTGGCGCTCTATCACTTGATAGTGAAGAGGTAAAGTTTAAGCTAGATGAAAATGGTAAGCCAGTAGATGTATACATAAAAGTCCGTGGTGATACAAATAAAATGATAGAAGAGTGGATGCTACTTGCAAACAGAGAGGTTAGTTATTTTATTACAAAGTCTCAGACTATTAGTAAGCCTATATGTGTGTACCGTGTACATGATAAGCCGGACCCAGAGCGTATGCATGACCTAGACCTGTTCATACGAGCATTAGGTGAAAAAGTGCAATTCATAGATGGCGCTATACCTAGTAGCGACTTGAACGCACTACTCATACGCATGGTTAATCGCCCAGAAAAAGACCTACTTCAAGTACACATAACTCGTAGCATGGCAAAGGCCGCATACAGTACGGACAACGTCGGACACTATGGACTAGCATTTGAGTACTATTCACACTTCACTTCACCGATACGTAGATACCCAGACGTACTAACTCATAGACTGTTACAACGTATACTAGACCACGACATGCCAAAACAAGAAGAGAAGGCTCCACTACAAAAACTGTGTATACATGCGTCTATGCGCGAAAAAGACGCGGCTGACGCGGAGCGTGGTAGTATCAAATACAAACAGGTGGAGTACATGATGGATAGAATAGGGCAGAGTTTTACAGGGGTCATCAGTGGTGTATCAAAATGGGGTGTTTTTGTAGAGGAAAAGAAGAGTAAATGCGAGGGCATGATCAGGCTGCGTGACCTAGGTACTGATTTTTATAATTTTGATGAGGCACATCAACGTATAATAGGGGAACGTAGTGGTGAGGATTTTAAAATAGGAGATCGTATACAGATAAAAGTAAAAATGGCTGATCTTGAAAATAAACAGATCGACTATCAAAGAGTTAAATAGTAATAAATAAAAATTTGTATGATAAATAATAATAATTGCCCATCTGAAAAAATATTTAAAACCATAAACCTTGCAGCACATTTGCATAGGGATCAACACAGGCATGATGAAAATAAGACTCCATATGTGTCTCATTTATATGCCGTAGCATCTATAGTTTCTAGTACTACAGACGACGAAGATGTGATATGTGCAGCGCTGATGCATGACAGTTTAGAAGACGTAGCTGATTATAACTATGACCGTCTTGAAAGTGACTGTGGGTCAGTAGTTGCAAAGTACGTACAGGAGTTAACAGAAGACAAGTCTCTACCATACAAAGAGCGAAAATTAAAGTATATAGACAGTATTAGAAATGGTAGTTTAGAAAGTGTCATGATAAGTGTTGCAGACAAAATACACAATGCAAAAAGTTATACAAGTCTACCTGATGATAAAAAACATGATGGGCACGAACTGTTATACAGTGGAATACTAGAAATAGCAATAGAAAGGCTGGGTGCTGAACATTTACTTGTAGTAGAACTTAGAAAAATAATAGCTGAGACATTTGCTATTTAAAAAGGTATACTATATATATGAATGATAGTAAAAAGAACTTGCAAAAAGTATTTTATGAAAGATTTGCAAATCTTAACGCTGAGCAAAAAATAGCCGTAGAAAATATAGACGGTCCGGTATTAGTTATAGCAGGACCAGGGTCTGGAAAGACAGAATTGTTATCACTACGTACTGCACATATACTGAACCAAGGCCATATCAACCCTAACAACATACTACTACTGACATTTACCGACAGTGGGGCACGCAACATGCGAGACCGTATGGTGTCACTGATAGGCGAAACAGCCTACAGAGTAGGTATATATACTTTTCACTCTTTTGCTAGCGATGTGATATCTAAATATGGGGAGTATTTTTTCGAAGGCGCACACTATAAACCAGCAACCGACATAGATAGAATAGCCATAATTGAAAATGTGATCGCTGGGCTGGAAAGAAAAAACCCTCTCTCTTCTAAACACTTCGAAAGAGGCTATACCTATACTGGCGACATCATGAGCTGTATCTCTGCGATTAAAAAAGGAAATATGTCGGCAGAAGAGTTTCGCATCAAAATAAAACAAGACGTAGAAATATATAAAAACATAAACTTAAAAATAGGGTCAATGTTCAGCCTAAGTAGCGGAAAGAGAAACTTTGAAGTGGTACGTGATAATTATCTGCATATATATCAAGAGCTACTAAACATAGAAAAAGAAACACCTGATAATCAAAAAGATATAGTTAGCTACTTAT
Organism: bacterium; assembly: GCA_043717115.1. Taxonomy (GTDB): domain Bacteria; phylum Patescibacteriota; class Minisyncoccia; order Phycocordibacterales; family UBA5272; genus JAUPVO01. The sequence goes on from JAYSXQ010000062.1 coordinate 4,396, forward strand.
CTAACACTCTATTATTAGAATTAAAAAACAGCAACGACAATGCAGACTATAAAAACCTGAACTCTTGGCGTGATGTATACTTTACAAAAGATGAGAATGGAAACATAGATAAAAAGAATCAGAAAAGTGACAGCAAAATACTAAAAGACAGCAGGCCAGAAAAAATAGAAAAGTGGTTAGCTTTATCGTATGTATATGAAGCATATGACACAGAAATGCAAAAGAGAGGACTGTATGATTTTGATGACATGATATTTTTAGTTTCTCGCACAATACAGAAAAATGTATCTCTACGCAATGAGCTAGAAGAAAAGTATCAGTACATAATGATAGATGAATTTCAAGATACTAACGACGCACAGATGTCACTGGTTACACTACTCACCAGCTCACCTATTAATGAGGGGCGTCCAAACGTGCTAGCTGTTGGCGATGATGATCAGGCTATATACAAGTTCCAAGGTGCAGAACTTTCTAATCTATACAAGTTCAGACGTGCATACACTGATGTACAGATGATAGTACTAGATAAAAACTATAGATCAACCCAAGAGATACTAGATTTTGCTAGATCAGTCATAACAAAAGCAGAAGACAGACTAGAAACCAGATTTCCAGTTGAGATAAATAAAAAAATAGTCTCTTCTAATACTGACCTACAATCAGGAAATATAATACAAAAAAGTTTTGAAAATATACATAGCGAAATGGACTTTATAGCTACCGAAATACAGAGACTATTGTCTGATGGAGTAAATCCTAAAGAGATATCTGTGATATCAAAAAGCCACGACAATTTGAAAAAATTATCTGTAATTATGAACGGATATAGACTACCATACTCATATGAAAAAAGAGAGCATGTTTTAGAAAAACAGCCTATACATGAACTAGTAACTATCACAAAGTTTGTGTCCAGTAGTATGACTAGTATAGAAGAGGATATGTTGCCCGAGATACTCTCATACAAGTTTTTTAACCTAGATAGAATAGAGATATGGAAAATAGCTGAAAAAGTTCGCAATGGCACAGTCACAGAAGGGGAAATGAGTGAGAGAATATATAAAAAGAAAAATTGGCTAACAGCAATGCTAGAAAGTGATAATGAAAAAGTGAGATCAGTCTCTAACTTTCTAATAGAATTAATGAGCGACGCTCAGTCTATGCCACTTGTAAATCTACTAGACAAAATAATAGGTACGAGTGAATACGAAGTAGACACTCAGATAGATGACATAGCAGTACTAGAAAATGAAAATACTCTTTACAGTAAAAACAAATACACCAGCCCTTTTCGTGAGTACTATTTTGGTCAAGACAATTTCCAACATAACAAGCCAGAATATCTAGACTTTTTATTTTCATTACGAACTTTCATCGGTGCATTACGCGAGTATAAACAGGGTCAAATGCTACACGCTAGTGATATATTTGAATTCCTAGATGTGTACACTAACAATGACAAGTTAACGCTCATGTCAGTTTCTCCATTTGCAACTAGTGATATATCTGTAGTACTACAAACTGCCCACAAGTCAAAAGGTTTAGAGTACGAGTATGTATTTATTATAAACAGTGACGAGGATGAGTGGAATGGTCGAGGTTATAGCAATAAAATAGGTATGCCTGCGCATCTAAAACTACTACCAGAAAGTGATAACACTGATGACAAGATCAGACTATACTATGTTGCCACTACGCGCGCAAAACATACTTTGTATATAACGCATCATAAAAATAAACTAGGATTTATACTAAATGACCAGTCACAAGAAATAGAGAAAAGTGAAATTAATAAAAATATAGTAGATAGCCTATACATTACAGAGAAAAAAGAGTATCTGATTGATGAAAAAGTTTTACTAAAAAGACTACTTGAAAACTACAAGATGCCTATAACTCATGTTATAAACTTTTTAAATATTGGAAAAGTGGGTCCAGAAAAATTCATAGAGCAAAACCTACTGAGGTTTCCTCAGGCTATGTCACCATCAAGTGTTTACGGTTCAGCTATGCATGAGGCTATGCAGAATTATTATCTATACTATAAAAAACATCAAGAGTTGCCAGATACAGAGAAATTAAAGTCTTATTTTGAAAATGCTCTATCGCGAGGGTCACTGAGTGTAATAGAGCACGAAAAATACTTAAAAAGTGGCTATGAGAATCTAGAAGTTTATATATCAGACCTACAGAAGAGGGGAGTGAAACCTACAGACATGGTTGAGGTTAATTTTGCAAATGAAGGAGTGATGATAGGTGAAGTGCAAGCGGCAGGTAAAATAGACAAAATGGAAATAGATGGACAAAACATAAAAGTCACAGACCTGAAAACTGGAAAGTCTTTTTCTGATTGGGAAAATACTGATACAGAGTACGACAAGATTAAAATGCACTTTTTTACTTATCAATTAGCATACTATTACTTACTGATAAAAAACTCTAGGACGTATAATAATTATAATGTTGAGTATGGTTATATAGAATTTTTAGAGGCGGATAAAAATGGTAATATAAATATATTAGAATTAAAACTAGATGATACACTAATATCCAGAGTAGAAAAACTTGCAAACATAATATATAAAAAGATATTAAACTTAGAGTTTCCAGATACAAGCAGATATGCAAAAAACGAAGACAATACAGAACGTGAAGTAAAATTAAAAGACATACTAGCGTTTGAGGAGGACTTGCTGAGCGGAAATATATAAAAATTACCCCGCTCTGCTGAGCGGGGTGTTGTAGATCTATGGTGTTTTATGTGATTATTTTCTCAACACTTCATCTACTGTTTCAATAAACTTTAAATCGACACTTGGTTTTTCAACTACTTCTGTCGCTCTATCTACCAACCAGCCAAATGTTCCATCGCCTTTGCCATAAGAAGTGCTACAGTTGGTTAGCAGTTGGAAACCATAACCTTTAGTGAATTTTACTTGACCAGTGAGCAAGTTACAAAAATATACACCGCCATTTTCACTAGAACCAATTTCACTGTAATAGGCTTGCCAGTCTTCATGTTGTTCTCCTGGCCACACCATGCCTAGCGCTTTGCGATGATGTGTTAGATGTCCAGTGTAGCCTGTTTTCTGTCTTATGAGATGCGTATGTTTTGCGTCGAATATTTTATCTCCAAAAGCATTAATCACGTCTCTTTTTCTACGTAACTCCTCTTCTGATAATCGTATATCTTCTGCCCATTGTTTGCACTTTTCACCGATGAGTTTTTCTACATCTTCGATGGTTACAGATTCATTTTCTTTAACTACTACATTTCGACTATAAGGAAAATCCTTGTGGCTTATTTGTAAGTAGTAGCCAAAAGAAGAACATTTGTGTAAATTAATGTAGACTTTGTAGTCAGAGGACCAAGCGACTTCTGCCAAAAGTGCTATGTACAACCGACCAATTACTGTTTTTGCGTAGTCACTTTCCAGGAACTGTTCGTAAGTGATGTCATCTATTGAAGTGTTGGTAGTCCTAATTTTATTAGAGCTTGCTTTCATTTCTATCTCCTTCTGAGAGTGTATTGATACAGAACAAACGCCTGTATATCTGGGGTATATACTACTCTCATATGAATGTTTTGTCAAATAGAATTTAAGTTTTGTATTATATAAAAAATTACCCCGCTCTGCTGAGCGGGGGGGTTGTAAATCTAGTGATTAAAACTTCTTTTTAAAAGTGGCAAAAATCGCAATTATTGTCGGAAGCCCAAAGATAAACGATAAGTTTAGTAAGGTTTTGACGAGCTCTTTATTATCAGTTATCATGTATGCAATCTGTGCTGCTCCAAAGAAAATGCAAAAGATTACAGAAAGAACAACTGCAACAATAGTAGTTTTCATGAAAATAACTCCTCATCTATTGTATAAGTTAGGCGGAATTGCCTATGGGTATCTTTCTATATTATTACATATTTTATGTAATTTGTCAAGACTATATAAAAACACTTATAATATATATACTGATTGTAAACATATGACTTATTCTAATAATGTAAAGAATAGTATAAAAAAACCAGATACACGGGACCCGTACAAGGCGGTGTGGGTGTCGCATAGTAGTATGGGAGACTTTTTAAAGTGTCCCAAATTATACTATTTACACAATGTGTATAAAAATAGTAACGGTAGAAAGATAGCAATAGTAACACCACATATGTCACTGGGCGTGGCTGTACACAATGTACTAGAAAACTTATCGAGTTACAAAACAGAGGAACGCAGTTCTCGAGACCTGCTAGCAGATTATGAAGATAATTGGAAGAAAGTGAGTGGTAAAATAGGAGGATTTGTAGACATAGAAACGGAAACGGAATTTAAAAAAAGAGGAGAGGGTATGCTAAAAATGGTGCAGTCTAATATGGGACCACTACTTAAAAAAACAGTACATTTTCCACCACTTACAAAAAATGAAAATGGGGAGATGCAAAAAGTAGACATGTTACCGCACTACTACATGAACGACACAGAGAACTTGATATTATGCGGAAAAGTGGACTGGTTGGAGTATATACCTGAAACTGACAGTCTGAACGTTATAGACTTTAAAACTGGTAAGCACGACGAAAAAGAGGGATCTTTACAATTGCCTATATACCTACTACTTTTAAGTAACTTACAAAAAAGAAAAATCACTCGTGCGCAATACTGGTATGTAGATAGAGACACTGAGCCAGTAGACTCAGAATTACCAGATATAAAAGTAGCTCATGAAAAAGTCTACACGGTTGCAAGTCAAGTCTATGCTGCGCGTATGAGTGAAAATTATGAATGTGTAAATGGTAATGAAGGGTGTATGCACTGTAAACCATATGAACTAATAGTTAAAAAAAATAGGGGGGAAGATATACAAAACATAGAGTACGTAGGAAAGGGGGAGTATAAACAGGACTTGTATATAATTACGTAAAATTCAAAGTAAATATTATTTTACTTTGATAATTTACTCCAGACACGAGCAAGGCGCAATATCTCAAAAGTTGCCATCTTACCTTTTGATAATTTCTTATACTCACTCATAGCCTCGATTAATTTTGTGTCGTCGTTTTTAAAAGCAAGCATCATGTTTTTAATATCTGTTTTGCTGGGTATTTCTTTTTTTATTATGTACTCTATGTCTTCTCTGTCTATTTCCCTCCCTTTGCATAAGTCTTCTAAATGAGAAATAATGGTTCCTGCTGTTAGCGAACGAACAGTTGCTATTTCAGTTAAATCCTTTTTTTCTTTTAGCAGTTTTAAAGTTATATTTTTAGTGGGTGTCTTATCTTTTTCTT
>JAYSXQ010000063.1:0-26702 GCA_043717115.1 bacterium
ATCGAAGAGGAAAGTTTTGTATATTCTTTTGTTAGCACTCCAGCAAGTTCCGTGTTCTCCATTTCTATACCCTCCATGGCTTCGTTTATAGCTTTACCAATATTCTGATCCTCAGAAAGAGTCAGTAGGTAATCGTATGAAGATTTTTCTGGAATATATATAACACCATGTGACTTATAATCATCTGAGTTTATAGGGCGCTGTCTACCTTTTGTTTTGGCTCGCTCAACCTCTAAAACTTTTGTAAGATTTTTGAACTTTACATCAGCAAACTTTAAAAATATAAGACCGAGTATCGGCTCACCTATCTCGTTAAGTTTTAAACTTCCATTTGCGCGCAGCTGCTCTGCTGCTGCCCAAAGTCTATTTTTAAGTTCTTGATTTGACATATGTTAATTATACAACAACCTTTACTGACACCCTTCGCACGTGACCTCAGGTGCAACAGTGATGTTGTAGAGAGGTTTTTGTGTTGGAGCTTGAGCTGTAAACAAGTGGTTGGTTATCGATGGTGAAGATACTTGAGTTGGAGCTGGACTTGTGGTTAGACTTGGCGCAGCATTAGACACTGTTTCAGTATGAACTGATGTGGTAGTGGTCTGAGTAGTTGATACATAGTCCGATGCTACTGACTGCATAGGGTTGAGTATCGATATCGGTGAGACCATACCGCTGGACAATACCTGATCAGTGATACCAGTTATAGGACTACTAGTTGCACCACCGGCCTGACGAGTGTGTGTTGAACCGAACTCGGCAGCGTTAACTGTGCTTTTTTCTACTTGTGAGGCACCTAGAGTACGCAAGTAGTATGTAGTTTTCAATCCCATTTTCCAAGCATACTCGTATATGGCGGCCAGGTCTTTTCCTGATGTACCGCTGTAGTATACGTTCAGTGATTGAGACTGGTCTATCCATTTACCGCGATATGCCGCTGTACGTATCAGCCATTTTGGATCTATTTCGAAAACTTCTTTGTATTTGTCTTTTAAGTCCTGAGGTATGTGTGGTATGTTTTTAATACTTCCGTCATTGTATTTTAATAGGCCGATCATCTCATAATCCCAAAGCCCGCGTGATTTTAAGTCCTCGACTAGGTATGGATTCACAACTATAAAGTCTCCGTTCATGTTGGCCTTCACATATATGTTTTTATATATAGGCTCGATACATGGTATGGTGCCTACAATGTTTGATATGGTGGCAGTCGGTGCGATAGCCATACAGTTACTGTTACGCATACCGTGGTTTCTAATAGACTCACGTACTGGTGTCCAGTCAAGTTTCCCATTTTTGGTTACTTCTATCATCATGTTACGAGACTCCTCGAGCAGTTTTAATGTGTCTTGAGGCAGCAGATTACGATCCCATTTACTGCCACGATATGACTCGTAGGCTCCACGTTCACGAGCCAGTTCTGTACTGCCCATGATGGCGTTATAACTGATGATCTCCATAGTCTCATCTGCAAACACTACAGCGTCCTCAGTATCAAAGTTTATGTCCAGTTTATACAGCGCATCGTGAAAACCCATAACACCCAGCCCTACTGGTCTGTGTCTAAAATTACTAGTTTTCGCTTCGACGGTTGGATAGTAGTTGATGTCTATGACATTGTCGAGCATTCGCATTGCAGTTTTTATAGTAGTTGCAACTAGCGCTCGGTCAAATGCTCCATTAGTTACATGTGTTGTGTAATTAAATGATCCCAAGTTACATACTGCAGTTTCAGTTTCTGAGTTGTTAAGTGTGATCTCGGTACATAGATTACTGTTATGCACTATGCCGGCATGATCTTGAGGAGATCGGATGTTCGATGGGTCTTTGAATGTTATCCAAGGATGTCCTGTTTCGTATAACATGGTTATCATTTTCTTCCACAAGTCACGAGCCTTCATAGTTTTGAAAAGCTTGATCTCTCCTCTTGCGGCTCGCTCTTCACAATGCACATAGTACTTTGCAAATTCACTACCATACGTTTCGGTTAATAGTGGTGCCTCATCAGGACTGAACAGTGTCCAGTCATCGTCCTCGCGTACACGAGTCATGAACAGGTCTGATATCCACAGTGCAGTGTTCATGTCATGAGTACGACGCCTCTCGTCTCCTGTGTTTTTACGTAACTCCAAAAACTCCTCTATATCCAGATGCCAGTTCTCAAGGTAAACACAAGTTGCTCCGCGTCTACGTCCAGAACGGTTAATAGCCACAGTCACGTCATTTGCGATCTTTAAAAATGGAACTATGCCGTTTGATGCGATACCACTTTTCTTTACCAGTGAGCCACTTGCACGGACCTTGCTCCAGTTAGTTCCTATACCACCTGCCCATTTACTGAGCTGTGCATTGTCAGCGTAGACCTTGAATATACTCTCAAGAGAATCCTCGACGTTGTTCAGGTAACAACTAGAAAGTTGTGGATGATGCGTACCAGAGTGAAATAGTGTCGGACTACTAGGTACGAACTGTTGCTGGCTCATGACATTGTAAAACTCTATAGCTCTTGTGTTTCTATCTTCTAGTTTTTCACTCAGTGCTATACCCATGGCAACACGCATCCAGAAACCTTGCAAGTCTTCGAGTATTCTCTTTGTGTCGTTGGTGTCACGTATAAAATACCTCTCATGCAGTGTCTGAGTCCCCATATACATCATCATATCGTCACGCTTAAAATCAATAGCCGTCGCCAACATATCGAGATCATAATCCGCCATCTGTGGATCTAGGTATTTCTTTTCCACACCCAATAGTATGTTTTTAGAAAAAGCCTTTCGCAAGTCGCTGTGTATCTTTGCGTAGTCCAAAGTCTTACCATTTATAGCGTCACCATTTATAGCCTCGCGATACACCTCACGCATCAGTAGGCGAGATGCCACGTATGAATAGGCTGGGTCTAGTTCTATCATTGAGCGTACCACCATAATTAAAAGTTTTGCGAATTCTTTTGTAGTGATGCCATCATGAATCTCTAGTTTTATCTGTGAGACTATTTTTTCAATATCAATAACAGACTCATAGCCATGCACCACATGTGACAGCGATATGCGTAGTTTTTTCTCAGAAAAACCAACTACTTTTCCATCACGCTTTATGACCTTTAGAGCGCTCTCTTCCAGTTTCTCTAGGTCCTCTTGTTTTTTCTCAGCACGTATTTTCTGATGCTCATAACGATATATGATATACTCTTTTGCTACATCAAAAAACCCCGCATTCATGATGTGTTTTTCTACTAGGTCCTGAGTGTGCTCAACAGACGGCACGTACTCCTCTCGAGTCATGGCTTCTAGTTCTAGTTCTTTTTGTACCAGCTCGCTAATGTGTTTTGCCACAGCCGCATGGTCATCGCGAGTGACTTGTATAAATGCTTTTTTAACTGCACTCTCTATTTTTAATGGCTCAAACGGTACTATCTCGGTATTTCTTTTTTTAATGTTTATGATTGGTGTCATATGGTCTATTGGCTCAGTTTATCTTAATTGGAGCTTGTGATGTTTTGAATAATATTGGCTAATATTAAGATTATACCAATAAAAAAGTCCTAACTTTAGGTCAAAGTCTCACATAGAAAATATATCAGTTCTATCAGACATAAAATACAATAGCAACTTTTACTTCTGTCAAGAGTATTTTTAACTGTTTATTATTACTATGTTAGTACTACGGACTATTCGACTGTTTCGAGTCTAACAGTCACTTTGCACATGAATATAGAAATATAAAATACACAACCAAAAACACTAAAAAAGTTATCCACAGTCTATAAAAGACAAGATTACAAAAAGATACACAGATCAAAATCAGACACTAATTATAAAAGACACGTAAAGATACAAGTCACTTATATTTGTCTTTTATAACTATCTAAGCAAGTTTTTTTCGCGTAACTCTTTATGATACTTTATAGCAAAACGATGAGCTTCGCTGTTGCCTAGCAGTACGGCAGCACGTATGTTTTTATCGTTGACGACTGCTTCATCTCCTAGTACGTCTCTGGCTTTGTGTTTGTCGTCTTTTACTACTGCGCAGGTTTGTACTAGTATACTCATTTCTGATAATACACGATCTCCTGCACTTTTCTGCCCCTCGCCCCCGTCATATACCACCAGGTCTGGCATACCCCATTCTGGATGCGAGAACCTGCGGCGTAGCATATCACGTATACCCTGATAGTCATCGTTAGTTCCCTCTTCTAATTTAAATTTTTTATACTCATCGGTAGCCTTTCTGCCATCTATTATCACTGTCATCACACCCACGCGCGCAGTACCACTGATATGGGCTACATCATAACATTCCACTCTATAGCCTTTTGTTTTGAACTCTAATATATCATCATTAGTGATAAGCGCTACGTCATTGATGTGATCCATAGCCCACAAGCTATTCCTCGCTTTTCCAGCTAGTTCAAACTTTTCTTCTTTTGCATACTTTTTCATTTCTGCCTCGAGTGACTTTTTAGCTTCATTTCTTTTACCTTCAAATATCCTTTTGATATTTTTAATATTGTTTTTATAGTCGGTAGCAGATATGGCACCAACACAAGTGCCAGGACACAGTCCTAATTGTGCGTTAAAACATGGTTTTTTTGTGTCATCTTTTTCACCTATTTCACATCTGTCTCGAAACGGGAACATTTTACGTATTATTTTTAGGATAATACGAGCTTGACTTGCGTCAATAAATGGCCCATATACAGTATCTACATCGGACTTTAAAAACTTCTTCTCATAGTCTCGTATACGCATACTCAAAACTCTCGGAAAAGTTTCTTTTGTTATGACTATACAGGTATAAGTTTTATTATCTTTTTCTTTACTGTTAAAAACTGGTTGTATTTCTTTTATTAACTTATTTTCAAGTAGCAATGCCTCTAGCACGCTAGGAGTTTCTGTATATGTTAGATTTTGAGCAGCTAGTAACATGTTAACTAGTTTTAGTCCGCGAGTATTTATAAGGTCTGGATTAAAATAACTTTTCACTCTACTTTTTAAGCTGGTAGCTTTACCTACATATATGATATTGCCAAGTGGGTCTCTACTGATATCACTGTCTCGAAAAAAATACACCCCTGGAGCGTCAGGAAGAGAGAGATTTTCTACATATATGAGTAGGGGTTGATTTTTCATTAGTTTTATTATACAATAATACATTCACTTTGTAAAAAGTGAGAAAGTTCCTCGATAGCTTTAAATCGAGTTTTAAATTAAAACAAGGGAAGTAACATGGGAATTAAAAAGTTTACAGCTAATGCTCTACGTAGCGTGGTCACAATTGTCGAAGACCGCATGCATGACGCACAAGCAAAACATTTTTGCGGTACATGTGATAGGTGTCCAGATAAAGGATTAACCAGAAATCCATATATAGCAGTATTTTTCGATCACCCGGGAGATGGTGTTCCAAAAATACTCGTAGGTTCTAGACCCGTAGGACATAGTAGACAGTTAGAGGTTCCAAAGTTCTATAGCCCGTCCCCACAAAAACCATTATAGTCTGCTAAAAACAGATACAACACGCATCGTAGACTAATATCTAGATGCGTTTTTTTATGAGTATTTTTATAGTTATTTTTTATAGCACAAAACTACTAGATATTGAGTTTTCTCTTTAGTACTTTTTTCAAGTATTGCCCTGTGTATGATTTTGGATTATTAGCGACTTGCTCTGGTGTACCACTAGCAACCAGTTTACCACCACCTATACCGCCTTCTGGTCCTATGTCTATGATATAGTCTGCGCATTTTATTATGTCTAAGTTATGCTCTATCAATACTACTGTGTTTCCTTTTTTAACTAGCGACTCTAGTATATCGAGCAGTTTTGCTATATCATCATAATGAAGTCCGATAGATGGCTCGTCTAGTAGATATATAGTTTTCTCTACATGTGTCCTGTACAGTTCACTACTGATCTTTACACGCTGTGCCTCGCCACCACTCAGCGTTGTAGCTGACTGCCCAAGTTCTAGATATCCAAGCCCCACGTCATATAGTGTTTTAACTCGGTCATACACGGCTGGTATCTCGTAGAAAAACTCTACCGCCTCCTCGACTGTCATTTTTAATATATCGTGTATGTTTTTGTTCTTCCATTTGACCTCAAGAGTTTCTTTCATGAACCTCTTACCCATACACACGTCACATGTCACATATACTGTAGGTAAAAAGTGCATCTCTACAGCTATCTCTCCATTTCCATCACAAGCTTCACATCTACCACCCTTTACATTAAAAGAAAATCTTCCCGGTCCCCAGCCACGCAGTCTAGACTCTTCACTACTAGCATACAAGTCACGTATATGCCCCCACGCTCCAGTATATGTAGCAGGGTTTGACCTAGGTGTACGCCCGATCGCTGACTGGTCGATCAGTACTACACGAGACACATACTCAGTACCGGTTATACTGTCGCAGTTAAAAACTTTTACTGTGCGGTGTTTTCTATCTAGTTTCGCTAATAGGTTTTTATTGAGTATCTCATACATGAGTGTGCTTTTACCACTGCCCGACACTCCAGTAATTGTGGTCATCACACCCAACGGTACAGAAACGTCTAGGTTTTTTATATTAAAAGCATTTCCATTTTTTATTCTTATCTCGCCTATTCCAGCACGCCTAGTCTTTGGTATAGGTATTTCCTTTTCACCACGCAGATAGGCCAAGGTCTGGCTACCGCTTTTATTTTTAGGTGCAGTCAGCAGTTCATCTAGATAGCCACTGACTATCACTTGACCGCCGTGTATACCAGCTGCTGGTCCTATATCGATAATGTAGTCACTAGCATATATAGTATCCTCATCATGTTCTACGACTATAATAGTATTACCGGCATCACGTAGATCAGTCAGAGTCTTTATTAGTCTGTCATTGTCACGCTGATGCAGCCCTATTGTAGGCTCGTCCAGAACGTATAATGCTCCTACCAGTTTTGACCCTAATTGCGACGCCAGTCTAATGCGCTGCGCTTCACCACCGCTGAGTGTGTCAGCTTTACGATTAAGTTGTAAATAGTCTAGTCCCACGTTTAACATAAACACTAACCTAGACTGTATTTCTATTATTACATTTTTGGCTATCTCTATCTCTTTTTCAGATAGTGGCAAAGTCTCAAAATACGTATTTGCATCAGTGATGGTGAGGTTGGTGATGTCTACTATGTTTATTTTAGACTCGTCATCTAGATACACGCTCAGTGCCTCAGGACGTAACCTTTTCCCATCACAGTCTTCGCAAGGATCTAGTCCACCAAAGTATTTAGTTCCTAGTCCATTACAAGTAGGACATGCTCCATACGGTGAGTTAAACGAAAACAATCTAGGTTCTATCTCTGGAAATGAAAATCCACATTTTGCACAGGAGAATTTGCTACTCATAATACTCCTCTCACCCAATATGTCTACTTCTACCAGCCCATCGGACTCGTGCACTGCACGCTCTATAGCCTCGGTCATACGCATGTATGCGTCTTTTTGATTTGCTTTTAATTTAAAATCATCTACAGCTATCTCATCTATGATTATACTGATCTCATGGTTTTTGTTTTTATCAAGATCTATTTTTTCTCTCAAACTCTTCCTCTCTCCATCTATAAGAACTTCGGTGTATCCTTTACCTAAAAAGTCATAGAGCATTTGATAATGTTCACCCTTACGTCCACGCACAACAGGCGACAGTATGATGACATTTTTAGTGCTATATTCTACACCTAGTACTTCAGACTTTATGTCTGTGTATTTTACTTTTTTAATTTTCTCTATTACAAAATCACTAATCTCCTGATTGCTCAGTTTTTGTATTTTACTACCACACTGTGTACAGTATGGTTTTCCTACACGTGCATACAAAACACGTAGATAATCATACATTTCGGTGATAGTTGCTACTGTACTTCGAGGGTTTCTACCAGCGCTTTTTTGATCAATAGAAATAGCAGGAGACAGCCCTGTGATATCGTCTACGTCAGGTTTTTGCATTTGATTTAAAAACTGTCTAGCATATGCACTCAGTGACTCTACATATCTGCGTTGCCCCTCAGCAAAAATAGTATCAAAAGCCAGTGATGACTTTCCAGATCCTGACAGTCCAGTCATAACTATCATCTTGTTACGTGGCATTTCGACTGATATGTTTTTTAGATTGTGTGTACGTGCTCCAGTGACTACTATTTTGTCTACCTCCATCACTTGCGCTATTTTCTTTTTTACCATAAATGTTCACATTATAACACATTTTTGCCGTAGTATCCAGACAGATTATCTTATCTATCTACTATAAATAGCATATAAATATAAAAACGCACTTAGGATATTATCCGAAGTGCGTTTGTTTTTGTCTACTTTTAATCCGGCCCAGCAACAGTATGGCCATTCATGATATTTATTGCTCTTATGCGTACATCATCTGGTAGTAACTTCAATCTATCTGCAAGTTTTCCTGTTTCTGCTAATAAAGCAGACGCTTCTTTATCTTCTGAAGCAATCACTTTTTCTTGTACCTCATTAGGTACCTCATGGAACTTTTCCCATATTGTTACTGGGTTACTCTGTGTAGAGTTATGGCCACCATCTTTATAAGCATTCAAGATACGAGCAGCTAAGTCAGGGTCATTTGTGTACCCGATTAGTTTTGAGGACCGTTCGTCTGGCCCAGTCCACATCAAACCTATAATTTGTTTAGACATTACTGTCTCCTTTCAGGAAGATTTTTAGAGTAGACTATATTAGTCTTTTCCTATACTATTATTTTTATGAATGTTTGTCAAATACTAACTAGACTATTCGAAACTTGTAGTACATTTCTTTTATTGCTTTTACTAATCCATCTAGTTCTGATGCTATTGTAGACCTACCCATACTGATACGTATGTTTTCGCGTCCTTGTTGAGTGGTCGCACCCATAGCAGTTAGTACATAACTCTCGGTATCGTCATCGGCTGAGCAGGAGCTTTTATGTGATACAGCATAACCTACTTCTGATAGTCTGATAACCATCTCATCACTTTGCATGCCTGGTAAGCCGATGTTTATGATGTTTGGTATGCTATTTAAATTAGTATTTTCTTTTTTATATGAGTCGCCTAGATCTCCCCAGACTTTTAATTCTGGTATTTCTATTTTTAATTTCTGTAAAAACTGATCTTTTAATTTTGATAATCTATCGACTTCAGTACTTTGTATCTCTGTAGTCTCTTTTAACGCTTCTGATACGCCGACTATTTTTACAACGTCAGGTGTACCACTACGCAGTCCACGCTCCTGTGACCCGCCGTATATTATGGGTTCTATTTTTACATTTTCAGTTTTGTATAAAACTCCTATTCCTTTTGGTCCATATATTTTTGATCCGTTAAAACTCATCATGTGTACACGCAACTTTCTAGTATCCATATCTAGATAATTTGCAGCCTGCGAAGCATCTATATGATACACCACGTCTGTATGACTGTTAGTAATGCTGTTACCCCTATCCTGATTGTATATATCTATCATCCGACCAATTTCTTTTACTGGTTGCACTATGCCCGTCTCATTATTAACATACATGACACTTACTAGTATCACGTTATCATTTTCATATAGTAGTTTTTTAAAGTGATTTACATCTACTACTCCAGTTTCTTTTATGTTTGTGTATTTTATTTCTATCAGCCCTATCTGCTCTAAATGTTTTAAAGTCTCCATTACTGCTGGATGCTCAATAGGTGTAGTGATGACTATTGGTTTAAAATTATCTTGAACTTTTTTATTTGTGTAGTAGTTTTTTACTAACCCCGCCAAGCCTAGGTTTATACTCTCTGTTCCTGATCCAGTAAAGTAAACTTCATGAGTTCTACAGTTCAAAACACTCGCGACAGCCTCGCGGCTTTGATCTATTTTATTTTTAACTTCTAATCCATCTCTATATATTCCAGATGGATTGGCATACATATGTTCTACGCTATGCATAGCCGCCAACACTTTAGTGCTTGTGGGTGCTGCTCCTGCATGGTCAAAGTAAATATTTTTTTTGTCCTTATCTATAAGCATATTTGACATAATTGCATATCATTATAGCATATTATTTTCTATTGCGCACATATGTAGTATGTGATAGTATGATCACAGGCTTTGTAAAAAGGAGATCAAAATGCCTCATAAAGATGGTTACATAACAGCGCAACATGACGAAAACTTTAAGTCAGTTAGGTTTTACTTTCCTATAGACATACCGGACAAGTTTAACGTGCTGGCTATCGAGTATGGTCAAAAATTTACTGCAGAAAATGCTGTAAGTTTTGTAGAAAATGATGGGGATTTAGAGTATTTATTACCTCAACAAATTATCGCAGCTTTGTCTTTTGAAACTGATATTGACGGAAAGTTGATTTTTGATAAGTTACACCAAAATCAAGCTACCTCACTCATGGCTATACTTTCTATTATAAACAAACACTCTGGAGAAGTAGAAGAAAATATACACAATCACTTTTTTATTGATTAAGATACCAACACAAACGTGCTAAAGGTTTTACCTAAAGCGCGTTTTTTTATTTTCTATATTTCTTAACTCACTATACCACCACCTAAAACTTTTCCATCCGAGTTGTAGAGTACTACTGACTGACCTGGAGTATATAATATATCCCCGCCTATAGTTTTAACTACACTAGTTTTAATATCAAAAGTAACGGGCACAAGTGGAGCTCTGTATCTCGCTCTAGCATACAATAATTTTCCAGTATTTTTATCAGAATCAAAATCAGCTATGTCACTAGTTAATGTATTAAAGTTTTCTAAAACAGTTTGTGTTTTATTTACACTCGGATAATCATGAGACACTATCAAAACATTACTCTCAAAGTCTTTTTCTGTTATGTAGTATGGCTTATCCAATGTATTATGTTTTGTAATTTCAAATCCATGCCTCTCGCCTAATGTATACAGTATAACCCCATCGTGTTTTCCTATAACTTCACCATCTATATTCACCACATTGCCAGGAACAGGGGAAAGTTCTGCTTTTAAAAAGTCTTTTATACTGATGTTTCCTAACATACATATGCCTTGGCTATCTTTTTTGTCTTGTGTATACAGATTATTTTCTTTTGCAATTTTCCTGACATCTTCCTTTTTAATATCAGCTAATGGAAATAAAACATAGTCTAAATAGTCTTTTTTTATATTATATAAAAAGTAACTTTGGTCTTTGTTTTCATCTGTTGATGTGAACATTTCTGCGTTACCAGTTGTATCAGTTTTTAATTTTGCATAGTGACCAGTGGCTATACAGTCCGCACCATGCTCAAGAGCATACTTATAAAAAGCTCCAAACTTTATATTGCGATTACACATGATGTCAGGGTTTGGTGTTCTATTATTTTTATATTCACCTAACATATAGTCTATAACTGATTTCTTATATTCTATTTCCAAGTCCAGTGTTATAAAAGGTATATTAATTTGTGATGCGATACGCATAGCGTCTAGTCTATCCTGTTTCCATGTGCACTCTATATAGTCTGGTTGCCAAGTTTTTATAAAAACTCCAGTTACTTCGTAGCCAGCATTTTTAAGTAGCAGTGCTGCCACACTGCTGTCTACTCCACCTGAAAGTCCTACAAATACTTTTTTCATATTATTATGCATTCATCAGTTTTTTGTATACTTCTACTAATGCGCGAGTATCAGCTAGTGCAGTATGCGCCTTACTATTTTCTATTTTAAGTAGCTCACACAATCTGCGTAGAGAAAAAGCGCTAGCCTGTGGTACATCATATAGCCTAGCAAATGCCAACGATATGGTGTCTATTTTTGCATAGTGCATATTGTTTTCAACTCCAGTTTTTTCAAATGCGCGAGACACAAAATTATAATCAAACGTCAAGTTATGTGACACAAAATTACAAGACTGGGTTATCTTTGCAAATTCCTCCATAGCGGCAGCGAGATCTACAGCGAACATCCAGTCTACCTCGTTATACCCGTTCACACGCAGCGCCTGCTCTTCGGCATCTTGTATACGTAGTGGTTTTATCTTCCACTCTTTCTCTAAAATTATCTCAAGTTTAGGTCCTTTTCCTGGACGCTCAACCTGTTTTGCTATTATAACTGCTAGCTCGATGATCTCATGTTTGTCAGCATTTGTTCCTGTTGTTTCTGTATCTATAAATGCTAAGTTGTGTATTTTCATAGTGTGTTAGTATATCACAATATATACTAATTATAAGTATGTGCTGTTACAAATACTTCTGAATATTAGCCTTGTGGTCTTTGAATGTTTTTGCATAGTACATCTTACCATCAGTCCCAGTCAAATAGTACAAGTATTTTGTAGCTGTGGGGTTGCGTACTGCCTCTATGGCGTTTAGTCCTGGGTTGTTAATAGGTATTTTGGGTACACCATATACCGAGTATGTACTAGTTGCCACATCTACTTGTAATGGCATACCTATACGCAGACGCTCTTTTAATATACCGGCTATTATTTTCATATCTGTTAAGGACTGTGCCTCACCCTCTATTATGCTTGCTAGTACTAGATCATCGTTACTAATTACACCTACTCTATTTTCAAATTCCTGCAACATACGCGTAACTATATCCTCTGTCTCTTCTCCTATACTAAAATAATAAGTCTCTGGGAAAAGTCTTCCTTCATACTTAGCAGCGTAAAGTACAAAATCATCTTTTTTTATGCCGGTTAATTTTTCTATACGTTCTGCTATTTGGTCTAAAGTAAACCCTTCTGGTATAGTAACTACAACAGCAGGCATATCGTATTTACCAAGTGCAAACTTTTCAGCAATTTGCTTTTCATTCATGAATGTATCAAAAACATACAGACCAGATACAATGCTTTTATCTTTATTTTGTGCGGTTAACAGTAGTCTAAATAGTAGCGCGGACTTTATATATCCAGATTGTTTTAGTCTATATGATATAGAGCGTATACCCTCACTGTTACGTACTTCAAAAATAGTCCCAATAGGGAAATTAACTGTCGGTATGTACATCGTATTGTAAAGGAATATACCCAGACCTAATATACAAAGTATTATCAAAGTTCGTATTTTTTTCATATTATAAAGTATAACATGAGTACTAGTTTAGTCTAAGTCTAACAAACCCTAGACTACATATTTTGACTACATAGGGAGATTAGACGGTGCCTCGCTCTTTATACTGTCGATACGTTCGATACCAGGAGTGCTGGCTACTTGCCCTGGTAAGTGCCAAAACGTGGCTAATTCCTCGAGATTTAAAGCGAATACATCGGTGGCATGTGGATGCTCAAATGGGTGAAAAATAGTATCGTATATAATACGGCTGATCTTTCTAAACCCTATACCTCTGTTCCAAAATCGCAAGTCCCAGAACTTGTCTACTCCAGCACGTGGTGTTATATGCGGCATAAACCCTTCACGTTCAACGTAGCTCTCATAAAACTCTTCGGCACGCCAAGGTTGTCTGTGTTTATCTACATTCTCCCATTTATAATCATATGGGTCTGTAGGGCGAGGTTTAAAACTATTGTATTGGGCTTGGCCATACTGTTTCATAATCGATAATGTGCTCTGTATATTACCCACAAAGTCACCTTGTTTTTTAGTGTTTAAATATCCTGTTCTAAAAACACACAAAACTATCGGTTTCGATATTTTCCTATATATGCTTTCCGTCTCGCTTTTTTCTTCTATACTTACCTCATGCTCTCTTTTAATTGCATATTTTTCGTATATGTCTACTAGTGTAGTCAGCGGTATCTCTTTACCTTCTGCGTCACGAGTAGTTTTCGCTCTACCATAATCGTCTAGTACCACGTCCCCCTTTTTGAACTTTATCTCAGGCTTTTTATCACCGCGTAACTGGGCTATGCGTAACTTTGCAATTTCTTTTAATTGTACATGTTTGTGTTCATGTTCTAGTACATAATGGGCTGGAAATTTTGAATTATTATAATTCCCCTCATCACAGACTAGTATCTGATACCAGCCGTATTCACCTTTTCCAAGACTGCCTAGCCACTCTAGTACTGGAGTTAGCGGGTCGTTTTTAAACTCTTCACTAGGGTTTTTATCTAGATCATGATCAACATATGTTTTGAACATTTTGTAGTCACCACCTATCTTATAATTATCTCTCTTACCATCATCTCCTTTTTTACCTTTTGGATTTTCAACTCCAGTATCAAAACTATTTGTCGGTGTCCATGTTATACCCCATAAACTGACGTCGCTGTTTTTAGTACGATGTTCAAAAAAAACTTTTGATATGTAGTCCTCAGCCTCTGTGATCTCTATACTCGGATATTGAGAGTACAAATTGTTTTGTATTAACTGTTTAAATTTTCTCTGTGCTCGTACATAAAAATGCACAGACCCTTCTAATGAGACTATTTCTAGTGACGAGTATATGGGTACATTACCCATGATGTTACGATGATACCAAGTACCAACTCCTCCGGATTGGAGTAGTGCATGTAGGGCTATTTCCATCGCAGCAGGAGACTTAAAAACCTCGCGAGGTATACGCACCTCTAACATTACCCATTTTATATTGGCTATGTTTTTTTGCTGAGCGTACATTAACCAGAAACGCCAAGAATACACGCATAGTAAAACTAAACACCATATAGAGAATAGGAAAATAAAAACATCTATGCCGATTTGCATAGATGTATTATACCATTTGTATTTACTTTACGAGTGAGTAGTATCCACCGTCGTACTTTTTAAAATATTTTGGATTTTGTAAATTGACTAGTACTGTGTTTGCTTTTACATCGCGTAACGCTAGTACGCCTTTTACTATGTCGTCCTTGTTCATACTATTGTTTTTACCAGTTGCACCCTCGTTCATGACTTTTGTAATGATATCACGTACCACTCCTCCCGTATGTCCCCACTCTTTTAGTCCGTACATACCGCGTCCAACTAGTACAAAACGACTGTCTTTGATCAGTTCATTGTGGCAAGTAGCTACATGTGCTTTTTTGTTAAATGTACTATTTATCTCTTTTGCTACATCACGGAAATGCATAGGAGTACCAGCACGACGTAGTATCAAGTACGCAAAGTCCTTTATGCCTCTTGCTTTTACCGATGAGCTGCTAACATGTCCCCATTCATTTAGTGGGTTTTTGCCAATTATTTTTGATATCTTTAGGTATCTTTTAATTATGTCTTTATTGTTTCTGTACTCTTCTCCTAAATCCATCAGTTCAGTTAAAAATCTAGATATGACTTCTTCTTCTAAGATAAGCTCGTCTTTATCTATGCTTTTATGCAAATTTTGTAATGCAGAGTGTACATGATCTGCTATTTTTGCATCTGCTGACCAGCGATGTGTAAAATTATCATCCTCGCGATGCTTTGTAAACTTTGGGGAGAGAGACATGAAAAAGTTCACGTGATTGTGCACTATCTCGTCATTTGATATATGCTCCATCAGTACATCCTCTGGTACTAGTGACCCCATATTTTTAACTATTCCTGACAATTCCTCAAACACTGCCTCTGCCTCTGCATAGTCTTTGGATTTTCTCATAGTAGTGAGCGCAAAGTTCTCTATTTGGCGTACACGTTCACGAGTTATACCGTATTCACGGCCAATAGACTCAAGTGTTTTTCTCTCTTTTGCCTCTAGTCCATAACGTTTTGTTATAACTTCTCGAGTACGTGGATTTAGCGAGTTTAGCAGTTTTTTAGATACTGCTTTTGGCTTAAATGATAATTGTACGACTGGCATATTGTTGTATATAGTTGTAATTTTTTATTAATCTAAAGATATTAACGAATTGGCATTTGTTAAATATGTACCCATTATACTATAGTTATATAATTCCGTCAAATGCTCTACAGTATCTCGATTCTTAAAATTTAAACCACCACATTCACGAGCTTGTTTTTGACGACAACAGTCTTTTTGACTAGACTATTTGTATCTATAACATATTTTTTATAGCTTTCAGTTTTTTCAAGCTCTACCATAACTTCTTCATCACTTGCACCAGCATGTATAGTAAAAGTGCCGCGCATTTTACCAGCTATCTGTACTGCTATAGTTACCTCTTCTGACTGTAATTTATTTTCATCATAAATTGGCCAGGAATTGGTCAAGTGCTCTGCACATAACGTAGGTGCAAATGGTGCCAGTACAGTCATGAACTTTTCGTATTCATCATCACTCACTCCTTTTTCTTCAAATTCATTTAAACATATCATCATTTGCGACACTGCAGTGTTAAACTTAAAAGTCTCTATATCATCAGTTACTTTTTTAATAGTTTGATGTATTATGTTCTCGTTTTTACAACCTACAGATATAGTATTTTCTGTTGAGTTTTTTATTTTTTGGACTCTTTCTAAAAATCTTTTTACGCCTTTTATACCACTGGTACTCCATACAGCTGTGGCTTCAAATGGTGCCATGAACATCTCATACATACGAAAAGTATCAGACCCATACTCGTCTATTACACTGTTTGGATTGATGACGTTGCCCTTACTTTTACTCATCTTGCTACCGTCTGGCGCTAGTATAAATCCTAAAAACTCGAGCCGACCAAATGGCTCCAGTGTTGTAACTACTCCTATATCGTATAAAAACTTGTGCCAGAAACGGGCGTATATCAGGTGCCTAGTTGCATGATCACCACCAACGTACAGGTCGACGGTATGCCTGTTTCCATTTTCATCTGTATGTTGCCACTCTTTTTCTATACTAGGGTCAATTAAAAACTGATCATTCTGTGGATCTAAAAACCGTAAATAATACCAGCTACTGCCTGCCCATTGCGGCATGGTGTTGGTCTCTCTTTTGAAAAGTTTTGCTTTTGTATCTGACTTGTCACAAGACACAAACTCACCGTCATCATTTATATATCCATATACGTTTACAAAACTATCAATTATCGCCAGCGGGCTCTCACCTGTGCCTGTCGGTTCGTAACTTTCCACTTGTGGAAGTAACACTGGTAACTCACTGTCTGCCACCATAATAGGCTCTACGTTACTATCTCTTTCCATTTCTCCAGTTTCAGCGTTTATCTTTGTAGCATACACAACAGGAAAAGGTTCTCCCCAGTAGCGCTGTCTAGCGAACACCCAGTCTCTTAATTTGTACTTTGTAACTTTTTTACCATCAGTTTTTTCTAATATTTTATCAACATCAACAAATGGAACATCAAGTATCTCTATATTGTACTTAACAGCAAATTCACGATCGCGTTCATCGTGGGCAGGTACAGCCATGATTGCTCCAGTTCCGTATGATGCGAGTACATAATCAGCAATATAAACTGGAACTTCTTTTCCATTTGCGGGGTTAACTGCCATCACACCTTGTAGTTTTACTCCAGTTTTTTCCTTTCCTTCTGCTCCACGCTCTATATCGGTTTTTTCTTTTACTAATGATATGTAGTTTTCTACTTCATCCTTATTATTTAAAATATTTTTACTTAACATTTCTAACACTAATGCATGTTCTGGAGCCAGTACACAGTATGTACATCCAAAAAGAGTATCGGCGCGTGTGGTAAATACTTTGAATGCACTTTCAAAAGTGTATTTTGTTTTTATCTCTACGCTAGTACCATAACCCACTAGTCCGATAGTATCTAATTCAGAAAAGTTGATATTTTTATCTCCTCCAACTATTTTAAAGTCTATCTCACTACCTTCAGATCGTCCTATCCAGTTTCTCTGCGCAGTTTTTACGCCCTCTGGCCACTCTGTTAATGTATCTAGATCATCTATCAATCTGTCTGCGTAACTTGTGATTTTCAGGTTCCATTGACGTAGCGGTTTTTTCTCTACTACTGTTCCACATCTCTCACACACATTGCCGTCCAGATCCTCATTAGCCAGTCCAGTTTTACATGACGGACACCAGTTTATAGGTTCAAAACTTTCAAATGCTAAACCTTTTTTGTATAACTGTTTAAATATCCATTGCGTCCATTTGTAGAACTTTGGATCAGTAGTGCTGATCTCTCTATCCCAATTATAATCAAGGTTAATTCTATTTAACTGATCTTTAAAATTCGCAATATTTTTTTCAACTGCAATGCTCGGGTGTATTTTATTTTTAATTGCATACTGTTCTGCCGGCAATCCAAACGCATCCCAGCCCATAGGGTGCACTACGTTATACCCTGCCATTTTCTTTTGGCGAGCATATATATCAGTTGCTATATAGCCCTTTGGATGTCCCACATGTAGTCCATCTCCCGATGGGTACGGGAACATGTCTAATATATATATATTTTTTTTGTCTTTGCTGTTGTCTTTATTTTGCATATTCTTCTTATATATATTGTACTACACAATAATAATAAATAAAAGTATAGTCGACATAAAATTAAAAGATTTACAGATGAAAAAGAAAAAGCCCCGCAACGTACAAGTACGAATGCGGGGCGAACTCAGTGTAGTTATCAAAAGTCCGGGGGAGGTCTGTTGTAACTATGTCTCAGTAATGCGTCATGGTCCAGGGGGAGGAAACCAGTACGCGAGACTCATCATCTGGGCTGCCGTTGGCGAGCCGGACTGCTGTTGGGCGGTCGTTTCAAAATGAAGTACACCAAGGTTTTAATACTAACACAATGCGAAGAACTACGCAACCCCATTTTTATTTTTATTAATTGACTTGTGGGATGAAAATCCCAAAGGTGTAAGATACACAAACGGAACGTGGTACATTGTGCCGAGTTTCAAGGATGCCGTAAATGTTAGCAAAAATACAAGTATCTAGAGAATCTTCAGATACAAATGTACCACTTTTTGCCCTACACCCCGTTTCCGTTTGCATTACACTAACTGAAAAAATGTAGTCCGTTGGGTACTTAAATACTCGCACACAAGTTCCTGACTTCTCCACCGACTCAACTACCATGTTACTGATACTAAGAGTCGAATTATAAAGAACAAATGTACCATGCATGTTATTACAAGACAACTGGGTCTCTTTTGGACTAAAGTAGTAGCCGTTGCCACCGCGATAACCACACGACCCATATACTACTGGTTTCGAGACAGGGTCGCTAGAGTCTGTACCCCTAGTGATATCGGACTCTGCGTTTGCGACTTTGCAGCCAGCAACAGAAACGATAACGAGTACAAAAGCGATAAATGACTTGATATTCATCATGAACTCCAAAAAGTTAAAAATAAAATTGAAAAGAGGTAACCTATATGCAGTATACACTATTATGCGTATTTGTCAATAGTGTATCTAACTCAATTCTACATACTTAGCCTAGAAGCAGTTAATTGTGCTGGTATAAAACTAGCACTGGTCATAAAAAACCGAGCAACTTGTGCTCGGTTTAAATGGGTATCCATATCTTTTCCTATTTCAAATTCTTTGCGACGGCTTTGATGCCAGCCATAAAGAAACTTGAAACTTTTTCACCTAATTCTGGGTTGTTTTTGCTGATTTCTTTGATGCTTTCACTCACAACGTAAGATGCAAGAGCACCTATACCAGCAAATATTGCAACTTTTGAGAGTTTGTCGAGATTCTCAACCATTTTGAATTCCTTAACTTTTAATTGCTATACTTAACGAAGTGTTAGTACTGGATACAGTATACACTATATTAAGTAACTTGTCAAGTGCTTGTACATCTAAACCTCAACCACAAAAGTAATCACATGCCACGTTTTCAACTCTTTATTCATTGTAAATCCTTCGTACAGCTCTTCACTTTTATACAGGACTTTTTTATTTGTAGCAACAATTATATTATCAATATCTAAAACTGATATTACTTTCATATCAACCCTACTTGCCCACGGATCCTTGTCACCAAAAACTGTGAACATGCAGACTCCGCCGATATTTGTAAGTGATAAAATTTTATTTATACTTTCTGCAAAATCAGACTTTAAAAAAGGTAAAACATTTCTAGCAAAAACTATGTCGAATTTATTTTCTGTAGTAAAAGTATCAAAATCAGACTTTATAAAATCAATTCTACCATCTAGTTCTATTGGTGCATCTTTAATATCGACAACAGTAACAGTAAAATTATTTTCTAAAAAAGGTACAGACAGCACACAGCTGTCAGATCCTATATCTAAAACAGTAGACCCTTTTAGTCTTCCTATCTTTTTTAATAATTGTAGTGGTGGCATATATTTAAATATAATAACATAAAATTCCCTCCTTAATAAGGAGGGAATTAAAAACAAAACTACCACCAAAACTTCATTGAGTTACTTTGATTTAAGTTGAGAGACTTCGCAACTATTATCTTTTGACATAATCACTATAATTGTATCACATGCTGTAATACAATCTTTTTCGATATGTGGAATTTTTTATACATGATATAATTGACCCTAAATGAAAAGAAAGTTAATTTTTAATAGAAATAGTGATTTGTACATTGGGGTTGGGGCAAATCACGATTTTTCAGGTTGTATTATAAAAAATGGAGAAATAGTCCTAGCTATAGAAGCTGAGAGGATAAGTAGGATAAAACATGGGTATGAAGGTTTTAATACTTTTCAGAGTGTCTTAAAGTATTTACTAAAAGATACCACTACAGAAATGAATTCTGTGTCTAGTTGTGACACCTTAAACCTAAGAAATTTAAATGAATATAAATCTGATATAAAATTATATAATCATCACCTTTGCCATGCTAGCGCTGTATTCTTTACATCACCTTTTGATAGGTCAGCAATACTAATAACTGACGGTCTAGGTAGTAGAGATCAAACTGATAACGGGGAATACTCTTTTGAAACTGTTTCAATGTACGCTGGTAGTGGAAAAGAAATAACTGAAATTAAAAAAGTATATGGTGTAGTAAGCCAAGATTATGACGAGAGACATGTGCATAATTTAGATATACCAAATTCGCTTGGAATTTTTTATACGTATATAACTAAAATAATAGGCTTTAAGTTTTTAGAAGATGGAAAAACTATGGGTATGGCTTCTTATGGGGATTCTAAAATTTTCTACTCAGAATTAATTAAATATATTGAATACACTTCTAGTGGGTCTGTTTCTATAAAATTTACTGAAGATGATTTCAGTAAATACAAAGATATAGTAGAAAATGAAAAAGATGAAGAAAATAAATTTAAAATCAAAGCAGACATAGCAGCTGCTGGGCAATTAATTTTAGAAGAAATACTTTTGCATTATGTTAACTCACTATATGAATTAACCGGTGAAGAAAATTTATGCCTAGGTGGTGGTGTAGCGTTAAACAGTTTAGCTAACGGTAGAATATTAAAAGAATCAAAATTTAAAAATATACATATATTCCCAGCTTGTGGCGATAATTCTATTTCTATTGGTGCGGCCTATTTATCTTACTATCAAAATGACAACAATAAGAGAATAATTATAAAAAATGTTAGTCCATTTTTAGGTAAAACTTATTCTGACTTAGAGATACTAGAGTCATTAGAGAAATTTAAAGATATCTCTTTTTCTAAATTAGAAAATAAATATGAATTTACTGCTAGTCTTTTAAATCAAAATAAAGTAATAGCTTGGTTTCAAGGCGGATCAGAATTTGGACCTAGATCTCTTGGTCATAGAAGTATACTAGCCAACCCGAAACAAAAAGAAACAAAAGATTACATAAACAAAACTATAAAAAATAGAGAATTTTTTAGACCTCTTGCGCCAGTAATACTACATACTTATCAAGATCAATATTTCGACTCTAATTTTTACACACCCGCAATGCTTTTTGTAACAAAAGCAAAGGAAAAGAAAATTAAAGAAATGGAGGCTGTTATACATGTAGACCAAAGTTCAAGAATACAATCGGTAGATGAGTCAAATTCTGAAATGTATAACCTTTTAATTGAATTTAATAGAATTTCAGGAATACCCCTACTTTTAAATACTTCTTTTAACATAATAAAAGGTGAACCTATAGTAGAAACACCGAACGATGCTTTGAAAAGCTTTTGCTTATCAAAATTAGACTATCTTATTTTAGGAGACTATCTTTGCACTAGGAAATTTTAAAAGTACTTCATGTTTGTGCTATAATATAATTAATATAAATATGATAAAAAATATTGTAATAAATACTAGCAAAAATCTAATTTTAATAGATGACCAAGAAATAGAGATAGTAGAAAGGAAGGGTGTCGGACATCCTGATACAATATCAGACTCCATCGCGGAAGAAATATCCGTAGAATATTCTAGATACTGTCTAGAAAATTTTGGTTGCATACTTAGACATATGGTAGATAAAATATCTGTAACTGGTGGACTAACTAAAGTTAGTTTTGGTGGGGGTAAATTTATATCTCCAGCTAAAGTTAGGCTAAATGGACGTTTTACAGAAAGTGTTGGTGATGTAGAAATACCTTATATGGAAATTGCTGAAGGAGTTATTTATAGATATTTCGAAAATGTATACTTTAACTTCAAAAGAGAATACATTGTTATTGAGAATAACACTCACTCTTCACCTGGTCCAGGTATTATTTTTGACGAAAATGGCAACTCTAAAAATGAAAGGAAGGGATTTTTTATAGAACAAACTGTAGATACAATTAAATATCATAACAATAGTCAGAGATCTAATGATACATCGACTGCTGTTTGTTATTTCCCAATAAGTAATCTAGAGAAAATAGTGATAGAGACTGAAAAGTATCTTAACTCTAAAGAATATAAAAATTCTTATCCTTATGTTGGAACTGATATAAAGGTTATGGGAATAAGAAATAAAAAAGATATTGAAATTACAATCTGTCTACCTCTAATATCTAGTTTTGTAACTGATTACAATGACTATATGAATAAAATAGATACTGTTACAAAATCTTTAAAAGAATTTTTAACTACCAAAGGGTTTGATTCTAGTATTAAAATCTTTATCAACACCAGAGACAGATCTAACCATGATGATTTGTATATGACTTTGCTGGGAAGTGCTCTAGAAAGTGGGGATGAAGGTTCTGTTGGTAGAGGTAATAGAATACATGGCGTAATACCATTTACAAGAAATATCACTATGGAAGCTTCTTGTGGAAAGAATCCCGTTTATCATATTGGTAAAATATATACATCTTTAGCTTATGTTATATCAAGAGATATTTATAATAATTTTAATATAGAGAACATTGTATTTATAACTTCTCAAATTGGTAGAGATTTAAGTGATCCGTGGCTACTCTCCATAGAGTTGAAATCAGAGAGTGATGAAGAAATTAGAACCAAGATCAAAGATTTAACTAATTTACATCTTAAAAATATCTCTTCAATTACAAACATGATTATAAAAAAGGAAATACCTCTGCATTACTAACTTACTGGTTAAGAGTTTAAATTATAACTTTTGTTTCTGAATCAAAAATAAAACAATCTGAACCTCCAATCATAGATAAATTTCCATTTATAAAAATTATTCCTGAATCTTCTGGTACTGCGATTATATTTTTATTATTATATTCACACCATTTTTTAATATCTAAATCTCTTTCTTCTGAATAGTGACAGGCAATTGAATATCCTCCAATTAAATTTATACCTTTAATTTCTGGATCTGTTATTTCTTCATCTTTTTGACAAGATACATTCTCCCCTAAGATTATCGCACCCGCACTTCCACCATACAAAATTTTATTTTTACAAATAAAGTCTAATATTTTTTCATCGAAATTATTTTCTTTAAAGGCTTTTCTCAGTTTCCAAGTATTTCCACCACCTATATACAAAGCGTCATACTTATCTAAGTTTTGATATTTATTAAAGTCTATTAGTGTATCTAAAGATATATCATTTCTATCGTGTAATTCTATCACTGACTTAAACCAATTCTCAGCCCCGTCATACATTTTATGGCCCACTAAAGCAGTGGGAATGTATAAAATACTTCCGTTTTTTTTAATATTATCGAAAAAAAAATTGTCGAGAAGTAGTGATTGCTTTTCGCTACCACCTCCCGACAATATAATTGTGCTGTTATTATTTTTCATTTCTTTTTTTAGAAACAAATTTCTTCACTAGTTTTGGATCTTTACCTCTATTGTACACTAATATTTCTACTAGTTCAACAAGGTTTAGACCTGGCTTTGGATCAACTCCGAACTCGAGACAAACATCTCTTATCAGGAGTAGATCACATTCAGGTACTAAGATACGAATCATAGAATCATAATCCAAATCATTCCCACCAAACTCTTTCCAGAAATTTAGATAGAAATAAACTGATCTGACCAGATTATCCGTATTTCCTTTTAGCATTGCTCGCTTTATAAGCCATCTTAATCTTCCACCAGGTCCCCTACCTGAAGGATTGATTTTGCTAGACAATAAAAGTGCTATCGTCCTACAAGTGTCCTGTAGATGCGAATCTAAACTTGACCCTAAATCACAAAAGACATCATGATAGTCAGATAAGCCATTTACTACCCAGCATACCCTTTCTAATCCAAAACCTATGTCACTCATTGAGAGGTATTCACTATTTGGCAGAGAGAAAGTAAAATTTGCGTCACCTATCTCTACAGAATCGTAAACAAAGAAAATTTGGTGAACAAGAAACTCTCCTGTACCCCAATCTTCTATTCTATCCCTAACTATGAGCTTGATATTTCTGGCATGAAGTCCTATAGACGACAGAATGAATATCCAATCATCTACAGATTGCAGGTGCTTACTTACATCTATATCAAGACTCTCTGTGCAGATGTTTACAAATGAACTACTCATATCAGAAGGAATTAAATCTTCCTGAGACCTGAGAGAACCTAGCCTTACGCAAGGTTGTGCGACAAAGTATTTGAATCCGCTTTTATCCATAGGATTTCCTGACAATATAGAGTCAGAAAATATCTGGACACCTGCTGAGACTAAATCCGTATTCATTCCTGCAGTCATTTCTATAGGGTCATGGTTTTTATAACCCATTTCCACAAACGAAGCTCGAATTTTGCTGAGCAAAACATTAAGCTTGATCTGTTTCTTATTCAAAACAACTGCAGACCTTTCGCTATTAAAAGTAGGGCACTTTCTCCACCCGCACTCAGATTTCTCTGAATTTTTAGAGTAGAATGCTCGACTACAAGAACTGCACTGATTAGCAACCCAACCTCTACTAACCATCAGAACATCTAATGACTTTGCAAAGGCAAGGGTTTTATCTTCATTTAACTTATTCACGATACTTATCTCCATTTAGTTGAATTCAAAGAAAACTACTTATAGTAAAACATAATTTTACTAATATGTCAAATTTAACTACAACTTTTGATTGCCATACTTAACAAAATTTCAGCAATAAATATTTTATACACTATACCTAAAACTGACACTGCTCTAATATCAACTCTACTATCATATCCTACATGCTATACTTTGAGTATAAAAATCATATGGACCTATATATAAAAGTTGAAAACTCAAGACTGTACATACGAGCAGCCGTAATAATAAAATCAAACGATGGATATATATTAGAAAAAAGTGACAAAGGCTACGCATTTTTAGTAGGAGGTAAATTAAAAATAAATGAGTATTCTCATGATGGAGTAAAAAGAGAGATAATGGAAGAGATAAATTTTGAAGCCAATAACTTGACTCTACTTAAAGTAGTTGAAAATATTTTTAATAATGGAGAAGAGGATATACACGAGATATGTTTTGTGTATATTTGTAATGATATATTTGACGGCGAATTACCACAAACAGGTTTTGTAAAAATAAAAGGTGAAGATATGTTATCTTCTAATATTAGACCTGATATAATTAAAAAGATTTTAGTTGATAATTATGAAATTTAATAACCTTAATGGGATAAGAAAACCCCCATCTAGTTGCCTAGTTGGGAGTTTGTATTTAAAGTTTTTTTCTTAACCGAACTTTTATTTGTTTCAGTTCGGCATAACGCAGAATGCGATGCCTTCGAGTGCGTATCCCTTTGCAGTGTTTATACCGTTTGAGGTGGTCACGTATTGGTGGTTTTGCGCACCACTGACGGACCTAAACCCACGATATAGTGGCACTGTTGGCGCATCACATGTTCCGCTAGCGTTAACCATTTTTGCGGCGAGTGTCATCTCTTCAAAATGAAAACTGTCAATGTAGTTTTCCTGATTAGGGAAAATCATCTGTACCAGTTTACAGTCCTCGTACTTGCCCCAGAAATGAGTGGATGCTGGTGGGTAGAAATACCGACATACCGGCACCGTTCCTGGTGTTCCCACTTTCCACATTTTCCAAGACTCACCAGTGCGAGCAAAACCAGAATCAGGGTTAGTAGTGATCAGGTTATCCAGCACCGTTACTGCCTGCGGACTGGCTGCAAAGTATCGAAACACTTCACCTTTTATGTCTACCTTTTCGTACTTGTAGTTACGCACAACTTCACTGGCGACTGTACCCACGTCCCACAGATCGTATGTATAGGAACTCAGATCCGTGGAGTCTAGTATGGCCCGCATCCTAAACAGTGTCGCAGTGCTGATGACGTTGCCGTCAGCTACATTGCTGTAGCGGTTAAAGTTTAAGACAAATGCATACTCGAAACCTGGATTAGAATTTCTGGCCATTATGGTTGATGTTCCAAAAAACTCACCATTTGAGGTTCCGTAGCCGTAGGCTCCATTTTTCATAGGGGCATATGTGCCATCGTCGGAGTAGTTACTGATGAATCGCAGCCATGCATCTGTTGTGCCAGTCCAGCCAGCTGCTGCATGATAGTTTTCAGGAAGAAAACCTTCAGGATTACGAAC
>JAYSXQ010000064.1:0-3258 GCA_043717115.1 bacterium
CAAAACGCGAAACCTTTAGGTTTCGCGTTTTTTATCTTGTTTTTATTTTATACCAAGTCTTTTCTCTATTGCTTCGAGTCTTTTGGTCACAGCACTAAGACTTGGTCTTTGTACTTTTGTTCTCGTTTTTGGAACTATTTTTGTCTTTTTTCTTTCGAGTAGCAAGACCTCTTCTATTAAGTCAAACCTGTAAACATTTAGCTTATCTACCCATTCACTAGCAAGCAAGCTTTGTAGTTCTTCATCACTTACACTTATGACATTTACATCTATGAACTTTCTTGTGTTTGGTTTACGATGTTTTTTGCTGTGAAGAAGAGACTGACCAAATTGTATTCCTTTTACACCAGCAATTGCCTCCAGAACTGTTGAGTGATTTCCCTTCACTTCCACAAAATATACATCTGGTTTCTTTTCCATTTTCTATCCTTCCAGAATTGGTTTTAGATTGTTTCGCTTTTTTTTCTTACTCTAACTACACACTATCATAATTAGTGATATGTGTAAAGTGGAGCCGTTGAGCAGGATTGAACTGCTGACCTCGTCATTACCAATGACGTGCTCTACCAACTGAGCTACAACGGCAAGTATTTTATTCAAATAATTTTTATATTATATCATGTAATCTCAACTATACATAAATACTAACTTTTCAAAACTTCTTTACCCTTCTGCTTCGCAGTGGGTCCTACAAAGATTTCTCAAAGTTAGTATTTATTTCTCTTTTGTTTCTTGTGTCTCTTTCTTCCAACTTTCTATCAATTTATGATTACCACTTAGTAGGACTTTTGGTACAGCGTACTTTTTAGTGGTGACTTTTTTTGTGCCGTCTTTTTTTATAGTAGTCTTTTTATATTCATATACCTCAGGTCTAGCGTATACGCTGTGTGAACTAACCCTATTTTCTTCTAATGATTCTATTGTATTTAGAACTCCACCTATCTGTCTACTGATACTATCTATCATTATCATACTAGGCAATTCGCCACCAGTTAACACATAGTCACCTATACTTATATCTAGCCCATTGTATATTTCATTTACCCTTCTATCTATACCTTCATATCTGCCACATATGAAAATTATATCTGTGTATTTTTCACTTATATTTTTAGCTATACTGGTATTAAACTTTTCACCACCAGGACTAAAATGCACAAAAAGTATTTTTGGTTTTATAGACTTAACAACTTTTACAAGGTCTTTTTTATACTTTTTTTGTATTTTAGTTTTTATTTTTTCTATACAGTTTACTATCGGTTCGACCCACATGACCATACCAGGACCACCACCGTATGGTTTACCGTCTACTCTTCTGTGTTTATCAACAGTATATTCTCGTAGTGCATAAGTGTTAACATTTATAAGTTTTTTCTCTACTGCTTTTGCAAGTATGCTTTCTGCAAAGTATGACGTAAACATGTCAGGAAATATAGTAACTATATGAAAATTAACAGTAGACTGTTTAGCTACTGTTAATTTCTTTTTGGTATTTATTTTTAGTGTTTTACTCTGCATCTTTGTATGCATCCTCTCCTTCACCTGACTGAGTGCCTATTGGCTCGTTGATCTTAAGGTTAACGCGAGCGTTGTTTTTCATACCGACTACACGCAGTAGCGTTCTGATTGCCTTTGCAGTGTTTCCCATTTTGCCTATAACTTTTGGCATATCGCGTGGGTCTACGTCTATTGATATCAGCACTCCCATCTCGTCGACTTTTCTAGATACATGTACACTTTCTGGATTATCTACTATTGCTTTTACTACATACTCAACAAACTCTTGATCTTTGTTCATACTATTTGATTTTCAGTTACTATTAATTCTTGATTTCGTTTCTATCTTTTCAGTATATCAAACTTTTACTATTTTACTGATCTTTTTTGAACAGGTACTTTTCTTGGCAATACGTTTATCTTTCTGCCTTCTAACACTCCTTTTGAGATTAGTAAGTTTGTAACTGTTGGAGAAACCTGAGCACCTACTGATATCCAGTATTTAACACGATCT
Organism: bacterium; assembly: GCA_043717115.1. Taxonomy (GTDB): domain Bacteria; phylum Patescibacteriota; class Minisyncoccia; order Phycocordibacterales; family UBA5272; genus JAUPVO01. The sequence continues at coordinate 2,012 of JAYSXQ010000064.1, forward strand.
GCTTTACATTCAAAATTGCTTTGCCTTACATCATATGTTCCCAGTATTTCTGTAAACTGTGAGGTCTTTGGTTTTAGATAATGTGGCGTGACTATAACACGAAAATGTGGGTCATTCTTACGGCCAGTTCTTTGTAGACGAATTTTTAACATAGAACCATTATAACATATAATTAAAATGAGAGCAAATGATACAGCTACAGCCCTAACTCCAAGCAAAAAGAAAAGGCGCCTTTGGCGCCTTTATTTTTATTTAGACTTTTATTTAGACTTGTATTTAAATTTGTATTTAAACTTGTGTTTTTAATATATTCCAACTAGATAGCAATAGCACCAGACTAGATACTGAATCCACTGTAAAGTCTGGAGTTTCGTTTTGTGTTTGTGGATGATTAATGTCATGTTTACCACCAAACATAGCGCGCACAGTAGTACAGCCTAGATGATTCCCGTACTTTATCTCTTGACTGATTTTATCTCCGATAACGAGCACCCTACGTGAATCTAAAGAGTACAATCTAATGATACTACTCATACAATCTAGTTTTTCTACTCCGTTATCAGCACATACAAAATGTACTGCTGGTATTTTTGCATTTGCAACTTTTTCATTCTGAGTAAATATATCCCCTACAGTTAATATGGAGTATGGGATAGTTAAGTTATGCAACAGATCGACGATTCCCTCAAATGGCTTTATGTGTGAAATTCGAGTTCCTAGTTGCCAAGAAGTGGTGGCGAGTAATGTGTCATCCAGATCAAACACTATATGTTTTATATCATGCGCAATCATGAGTGACCTCCATGATGGCTCGTGCTAGTTTCTGACTGTCATGACGCACCACTTGTGACTGCAATGCTTTTGTACTTACTAACTCAAAACTTCTTAGTTTGGTTTTAGTTTGGTCTATATCAACATTCATTACCTGCATAGACCTCTCTTCTTTTAAGTATTTTAGAAGTACCTGATCTGGTATATTTTCACTATTAGTTATCATAACGTCTACCGGTTTTTTATTTGGTAAGTAACTATTAACTATTTTCAAAAAGTTTAAACTATCAGAATTACCTGTTTCTGCAAATTTATTCATCAAGTTACAGACAAAAATGACTTGAGCCTTTGTTTTAGATAACGCCTCTCGCATCCCACCTACTAGCAAGTTCGGTAATACAGAAGTATACAAATCGCCAGGACCCAAAACTATTATCTCGGCATTTACAATTGAGTTATATGCTGTACTAGTGATT
>JAYSXQ010000065.1:0-3046 GCA_043717115.1 bacterium
TCAGTAGTACCGCCACCTATATCTGCTATCATAGACCCCTCAGCATCATGAATTGGTAGCCTGATACCAATAGCCGCCGCCATAGGCTCCTCTATGATATAGACCTCGCTCGCTCCCGCTGAACGTGCTGCATCATATACCGCCCTAGTCTCTACGTTTGTGATACCAACTGGCACTCCAACCACAACACGAGGACGAAGGAATTTCTTATGTATGCTATTTGCTTTGTTGATCAAATGCCCTAGCATTTCCTCTGTTACTTCATAGTCACTGATAACACCATCAACCAGTGGCCTGACGCATTTTATATGCATAGGAGTACGACCCATCATCTGTTTCGCTGGCTCACCTATTGCTACCATGCGGTTGGTCTTTACATTCACCGCTACTATCGATGGCTCATTAATGACGATACCTGTACCACGAACATAGACCAAGGTGTTCGCTGTACCTAGGTCTATTCCTATTTCATTTGAAAACTTATTTTTAAATTGCTCGAATGCTTGAAACATAATTTTATAGTATTTTATGTTCTTAGTGTATCATAAAACGATATGTAAAATTAGTTGACTTTGTCTATAAAAGTTGCTTAATTGTAACTAAAAAGCTATTAGAATTAGCAGGACTTTGTGTACATTGTTATCAGCTGATCAACTGAAACTATTTCTGATTTTGTTTTGTCTTTTTCTATTCTTTCTTTTATCTCTACCCCACCCGCAATCAGTGACTTTGCAGATACAGTGACACGCATAGGCATACCCAATAGATCTGCGTCTGTAAACTTCTCACCAGCACCCATGTTCTCCCTATCGTCCCACAGCACCTCTACACCACTTTTTGATAACTTTTCATACAGGTCTTTTGAAACTGTGTAGGCTTCATCATTCACGTCTTTAAAAAGAGACACTATGTGTAGCGCAAATGGTGCGACAGTATATGGCCAGACTATACCGTTTTCATCACTCATAACTTCAACTATTGTTCCCATTGCGCGCGCTGGACCTATACCATAACTACCCATTACAACTGGCAGTTCTACTCCTTGTTCATTTTTATAATTAAGATTAAGTTTTTCTGAAAATCTAGTTCCGAGATTAAAAATGTTTCCTACTTCTACAGACTTTGCAACACGTAGATCTTCTTTTTTTAATCCCAAGTCTTTTAAAACTTCATCATTTAGAACCTCCTTATTAATTGCTATTTTCTTTTCGTCACTGATATATATCTCATCTTCACCAGCATCAGTTATGGTTTGAAACTCGTGCGAATACTTTGCAAATACACCACCAGATGCAAATGTAACATATGTTTTATCGCCTAACCCCAGCCTATTAAAAACATTTATATAGGCTTGTTTAATTTTTTCATAGTACTCATCCTGTTGTTTTTGATCGACACAAAAAGTATACATGTCTTTCATTATGAACTCTCTGGTTCTCATGATGCCGCTCTTTGCTCTAGTTTCATTTCTAAACTTGGTCTGGAACTGATATGCCGCAAATGGTAAGTCACGATAACTGTTCACATACTGTGCTGCGATACGCGTTATAGGTTCCTCATGTGTGAACCCTAGCCCTAGCTCGGTTTCGTTTTTAAGTTTTGTAGTAAACCATACATCCACATCTGGATTGTCTATCCAGCGATTAGTTTTCTTCCAGACTTCTATGTCTTGTAATGCAGTCATGGATAGCTCTTGACCACCCGCCTGATTCATCTCATCACGTATAATATGCATTATATTATTCACAACTTTTAGTCCTAGTGGTAACAGTGTATATACACCCGCCATTTCTTTGTGTATGTATCCAGCACGGATCAGTAACTGTGCATTTTTAGACACTTCGTCACTTGGTGCCTCTTTTCTAGTTTTTGTAAATAGTTGTGATTGTCGCATATTTTTATATTATTTTAATTATATAATATTTATTCCAAAATTACTAACAGCATTACTAATTGAAATATTAACTAGATTACTAGCTACATAAACTACCTAACCAGGTCCTTGTAAGTCACAAACAACATCAGGGCGATCAGTAACATGAAACCTAGCGAGTTCGCCCAGTATTGTATTTTAGTTGCGATTTTTCTACGAGTCAGCGCCTCGTATAACACAAACAGTATACGTCCACCATCTAGTGCTGGTATAGGCAGAGCGTTGAACACTGCCAGGTTTATAGAAAGTACAGCGACAAGTAGCAGCAAATCCTGCCAGCCATTTGCTGACGCTTCACCTGTCATTTTTGCTATACCTATTGGACCCGCTAAATTATCAGACACACCTTCGCCATTAACTAGTTTTGATACTATATCAACTAGTCCTAGTATTGTTAGTTTTGTATACAGGTATGTACTCTCTGCGGCTGAAGTGATGGACTGACTAAAGGTATATTTGACATATCCCACTTGTGCAATAGAAAATCCTAGTGACTTTCTACCCTGGACTATTCCATACACTCCTTGTACTGTTGTAGTAGAGTAGTCGTAAGCAGGTTTACCCTTTTCATCGAGTCCTATTTTCTCTTTGTACACAATTGTAACTGGGTAGTCTATGTTTGCAATTATAAATGACAGGGCGGATTCACTCGTTGCCAGTGATCCACTAACACCATTTGCATACACAGCGTCCACTGTATCTCCAGCTTTTAAGCCTCCAGTAAAACTGGGTGAGTTTTTCTTTACGTCCGTTATGATAATGCTTTTATTGACCAGAGTGCTAGCATTTAACTCATCCACTGGAACTAGATGATTAGAATTATTAATAACAAAGAAAATAACAAATGCCAGCAATATGTTCATCGCGACTCCTGCAGCTAATACAAAAACTTGCAATATGCGTGGTCTGTTTTGAAATGCTTTAGGGTCAGACTGTAGTAGTTTAGCCTCCTCTGGATCAAAAGACTCTCCGGTTATCTTTACATATCCCCCTATCGGCAATAAGTTAAGAGCGTATGTAGTCTCACCTATTTTTTTACCGTAAATGCGAGGAGGAAAACCAAATGCAAACTCTTCCACACGCATTTTTGATAATTTTGCCGCAAAGAAATGC
>JAYSXQ010000066.1:0-8885 GCA_043717115.1 bacterium
AAAAAATGGCATATTTTGCTATACTGTAAATATGACAACAATGAACATATCTTTACCAAAAGAGTTAAAAGTTTTTATAGATAAACAAGTAAAATCAAAAAGATATGGCACATCCAGTGAGTATGTTAGGTACCTTATAAGAGAGAGAGAAATATACGAAGCAGAAAATGATTTGCGTGAGAAACTTATACAAGGTATGAACTCAGGGTATGAAAAGTACGAGACTGGTTATTTTAGAAAGACTTTTGGAAATAAGTAAAATAATATGAAGCTACTTTTTTCCGTAAAAGCAAAAGAGGACATAGGTGATATCTATTTTTTTCTTAAAAAAGAGTCCATTCAGAAAGTAGCCAATAGCTTTTTGGAAAAAATAGACTCACTAGGCGCTATTCTAATTCTTAATCCAGAAATAGGTGGCAACAGGTACTCACATTTTTTTAGTCACATAAAAGTAAAAACGTATTTGATATTAGATTTTAACTGTATAGTTTTTTATGAATATACAAAAACAGAAGTAAAAGTATTTAGAGTTTTAAATACTAAAAGAGATATAAGTAGCGTTCTTTTGAGTTAATAATGGTTGTGATATACTAATATCATGAATCCAAAGCTTCAGTCAATTTTAAATAGTGGCTTAGAAAACTTACAAATAGTTGCAGATTTTGACCGTACCCTCATTTGCGCTACGGTAGACGGGGTTGAGGTACCAAGCGCTACACATATTTTGTATACAGAAAAGTATCTTGATGATGACTATATGACAAGAGCCAAAGACCTGTATGATTTTTATAGACCCATAGAGCAAGATAATAATATAAGCAAAGATGAAAAGTCAAAACATATGGAGGACTGGTGGACTAAGCATTATGATCTTAAGCTTGAAAAGGGTTTACACATTGATCACTTGGAAAAACTATCTAATTCTAAAATGTTAGTATTTAGAAAAGGGGTAAAAGAGTTTTTGAAAGTCTGTAAAGATAAAAATATACCAATAATAATATTGTCATCAAATGGACTTGGTTTTGATATGATAAAAATGTTACTCGAACGTGATGGTATGATGAGTGACAATGTACATATACATTCTAATCGCACATTGTGGGGAGAGGATGGAGTGACTACTGGTGTTGCAAAGCCTATAGTGCACAGTCAAAATAAAAATGAAAGTGTTTTAGGTGATATAACCCTAAGAGATAATTTTATAGTTATCGGTGATGGTCTACATGATGCAGAAATGATAAATCAAAAGTCAAAAGATGGGAAAGATAGACAAGTATATAAAATAGGAATATACGAAGCAATAGACGATTCTAAATTAGAAGAATATAAAAAAGTTTTTGACGACGTCTGGAGTAGTTTAGATGGAGAAATAAGTTTCTCTAAATTAGCAAGTATCCTATAGGTTTATAAGTGTGTTGAATAAAATAGGTGGGTGAGTTATACTAAAAAGATGGAAAATAGTAACGCAACAGCTGAAGTTATAAACGAAGAGTTCATGAGTAAATTCGTATCTCAAGTAAGTGACTTGTTTGATAAAAAGTCAGAACAAATGCTAACCTCCTTTAATGTATCTTTAGAGCAAGCCGAGGATAGATTTGGTGTTTATCAAGATCAGATCAACACTTTAAATTTAACTGTAAACACCTTGAACACAACTGTAAATACCATGAATACAAATATGGTAAATGGCTTTAAGTCACAACAAGTTCAAATTGATAATATTATAGAAGAAGTTGCTTCTGTAAAGGAAGACGTTACTTTTATTAAGGGTTATTTGACTACTAATTTAGATCCAAGGGTCAGTGTTTTAGAAGAAGTAACCCTGAAAAATTAACTTGCGGGCTGTTTATTTTTGTGTTATACTCCTTTAACGCTATTACGAGTGAGTCACGCCAGCGATGTTACATTAGTTTTCACCAGAAGAGATACAGAAAAGAGAGGATTATTAACACCGTTCACCCACCAAAACAATTTTTAAAATTATGATAAAAAGTGTTGCCGCACTACCAAAAAAGACGTTTTCTAAATACAGAAAACCGTTAACAGACTTGCCAAATCTCGTCGAAAATCAGTTATTTTCATACAAAAATCTCATAGCAAAAGAGATACCAGACATACTAAAAGAGTTCAATCCTATACAAGACTATTCGCTCAAAAAGTTCGACCTAGAGTTCGTTTCTTTTGAGATATCAGACCCAAAATACGATGAGGTTTATGCAAAGGACAACAAGTTAACCTATGAGGCACCTATGCGTGGCAAGGTTAAGCTGACTAACAAGTTGTTAGGCACCACAAAAGAGCAAGAGATATTCATGGCGGATTTTCCACTCATGACTGTGCACGGTACATTCATAGTTAATGGTGTAGAGCGTGTTGTAGTACCACAACTAGCACGTTCTTTTGGTGTATTTTTTGATACAGAAGAGATCAAGGGTTCTAGGTATTTTGGTGCAAAGATAATCCCTTCACGTGGTGTGTGGAGTGAAGTACTAAGTGAACCTGATAATCAGATGTCAGTTAGAATAGACAAGAAGAGGAAATTTGGCATAGTGCCTATGCTACGCGCTATGGGCTTTGCAACTGATGAGCAGATTATAAAATCATTCACTAATGACATATCAAAATCATACATAGCAAGTTTGCTTGAAAAAGACCTTATAAAAACTACTAGTGAGGCATACGTAGAGGTATATAAAAGACTTCGTGATGGAGACCTAGCTACACCAGAAAATGCAAAAGAGTTTTTCGAAGGCCTATTTTCAAAGGAGCGTTATGATCTATCACCAGTTGGAAGATACAGGTTCAACAAGCGTTTTGGTATGTCTATTGAAGGCAAAGAGTCAGAGAGACGCACTCTATCAAAAGAGGACATAGTAAAAATAATCGAGCATGTGATACTACTGAACAACACTCCAGATGCTGTTGAGGACGACATAGACCATCTAGGTTCACGTCGTGTGCGTTTTGTAGGTGAGATGATGGCACTTTCTATCAGAAAGGGAATGCTTCAGATGAAGCGTAATATTCAAGACAAGATGTCAGTTATAGAAACAGATACTACATTGCCAGTATCAATAGTTAATCAGCGCCCACTGCAAGCACGTATAAAAGAATTCTTTACTACTAATCAACTGTCACAGTTCATGTTGCAAGAGAATCTACTAGCCGAGGTAGAGCATCTACGTACACTCTCTGCCTTAGGTCCCGGCGGACTGACACGTGAGCGTGCAGGTTTTGAGGTGCGTGACGTTCATACATCCCACTATGGTCGTGTGTGCCCTATACACACTCCAGAAGGTCCAAATATCGGTCTGATACTACGTCAGGCTAATTACGCTCGTATCAACGAGTTCGGTATCATAGAGACACCGTATGTAAAAGTTAAAAATGGAAAAATATCAAAAGACATAGTGTTTATGAATGCATTAGAGGAGGAAAAATGCGTGATAGCGCCAGCATCAGTTGTATATGGAAAAGACATGCAGATAGTCGGAGATACAGTAGCAGCTAGAAAAAATGCACAACCAGCTATAGTTCCAGTTGAAGACGTGCAGTTTGTGGATGTGTCTACAAATCAAGCATACTCTATCGCGACATCGATGATACCGTTCCTAGAACACGATGACGCGAATCGTGCGCTGATGGGTTCAAACATGCAGAAACAGGCGGTGCCATTGGTATTACCTGAGGCACCATATGTTTCAACTGGTATGGAGTCTGACGCGGCACGTCACATAGGACGTCTCATATACGCAGAAGAGGATGGAGTTGTAACTGCGGTAGACGCAAACAAAGTTTCCGTTTTAGCTGATCCTACTACAAGCAAGAAAGGAAAAGAAAAAGATTATAATCTTATCACTTTTGCTAGGACAAATGCTTTTAATGTTTTCCATCAACGTCCAGTAGTGTCAGTCGGTGCAAAAGTTAAAAAGGGAGACCTGTTAGCAGATGCTGCAACATCAGACAACGGTCAAATTGCCCTAGGACAAAATGCACTAGTAGCGTTCATGACATGGAGTGGTAACAATTACGAGGACGCGATTATCATATCGGAGCGTCTGGTTAAAAACAGCAAATTCACATCACTACATATAGAAGAACTGATCTGTAACGTGCGCGATACAAAGCTAGGCCCCGAGGTTACAACACACGACATACCAAATGTCGGAGAGACAAAACTGCGTAACCTGGATGAAGACGGCATCATACGTATCGGTGCAGAGGTAAAACCTGGCGACATACTGGTAGGAAAGATCACACCAAAAGGTGAGACAGAACTAAGCCCAGAGGAGAGGTTACTACGTTCTATTTTTGGAGAAAAAGTACGCGATGTAAAAGACTCATCGTTAAGACTAGACAACGGTAAACGTGGTCGCGTTATAGGTATAAAAGTTTTTTCTCGTGAGAGAGGTGATAACTTAGAGAGCGGTATTATAAAACGCATACACATAGAGATGGCACAAGTGCGTAACATCACAGTTGGAGATAAATTGGCAGGACGTCACGGTAACAAGGGGGTCATCAGTAAAGTTTTACCAATAGAAGAGATGCCATACATGGCAGATGGTACTCCTATTGATATCATATTGACACCTCTCGGTATACCGTCACGTATGAATCTAGGACAGATACTCGAGATGCATCTGGGTTATGCTGCAGAAAAACTAGGCTATCAGGCTGTAGTGCCAGTGTTCCAAGGAGCGAGTATAGAAGAGATACAGGACGAGCTTGAAAAAGCAGGCATGAGTAAAACTGGTACTATGCCGCTATATGACGGTCGTACAGGAGAGCAATTCAAACAGGATATAGCTGTTGGTACTATGTATATGTTAAAACTGCATCACATGGTTGAGGACAAGATACATCAGCGTTCTATAGGTCCGTACTCACTCATCACTCAGCAGCCACTAGGAGGAAAAGCGCAAGGTGGAGGTCAGCGTTTTGGAGAGATGGAGGTATGGGCACTGGAGGGTTATGGAGCGTCTCATATACTACGCGAGATGTTGACTATAAAGTCCGACGATATAGAGGGACGTACTGCGGCATTTGATAGTATTATCAAGGGTGAAGAGATAGGTGAGCCAGGCACACCAGCATCGTTCATAGTGATGTTAAACACACTACGTGGACTAGGATTAGATGTGTTACCACAATACACTAAACCAGAAAACGAAACTCCTTTACTAGGTCAAGACACTATACAAGATTAACCATACAATAACTAACAGCACAAAAATATGAAAACAATAGAAACAAAAAACTTTGATACATTGCAGTTAAAAGTAGCTTCTCCAGAGGCTATTAGGAGTTGGAGTTATGGTGAAGTCACAAAACCTGAAACTATCAACTATCGTACAGGACGTAGTGAGAGATACGGACTTTTCGATGAGAAGATTTTCGGTCCAGAAAAAGACTATGAGTGTTACTGTGGTAAGTATCGCCGTATCAGATATAAAGGAATAGTCTGTGAAAAATGTGGAGTTGAAGTCACAAAGTCTATAGTTCGTCGTGAGCGTATGGGTCATATAGAACTAGCTGTTCCAGTTGCTCATATATGGTTTTTACGTAATGTGCCATCACGTATAGCTATGGTTATCGGTGTTACATTAACCGATATAGAAAAGGTTGTGTATTTTGCAGGTTATATCATAAAATCTGTTAATCAAGCGGAAAAAGACGAGGTACTTAAAAACCTAGAGTCAGAGTTCAAAGCGAAAATAAAATCTTCTACCGATGACAAAACAAAAGAGAGACTGGTAGAACTACTAGATAGTACAAGAAAAGAAATAGAGGACTTGAAACCTTGGAAAATACTCGATGAGTTAGTGTATCACAGATATGCTATGAAGTACGGCGCATGTTTTGAGGCAGGTATAGGAGCCGAAGCAGTGTATGAAGTTTTCAAAAATATAGACATAGACGTTCTGATACAGGCACTGGTTGAGAGACTAGAAAAAGCAGGTTCAGTTGAGCGTGAGAAACTTGAAAAAAGGTTATCACTAATACGTGCATTTAAAATATCGGGTATACGTCCTGAGTGGATGCTCATGACTGCGCTCCCAGTTATACCAGCAGGTATACGTCCTATGGTTGCGCTAGAGGGTGGTAGACATGCAACTAGTGACGTGAATGATCTATATCGTAGAGTTATAAACAGAAATAATCGTCTAAAAAAACTGATTGAAATATCAGCACCGGACGTGATACTTCGTAATGAGAAACGTATACTACAAGAAGCAGTAGATGCGCTGATTGATAACGCGGCTAGACACGGAGATGCGGCTGTTGCATTAACAGGACAAAAGAGAGTATTAAAATCATTGAGCGATAACCTAAAAGGCAAGCAAGGTTTACTACGTGGTAACCTATTAGGTAAACGTGTAGACTATTCAGCGCGTTCAGTTATCGTGGTGGGGCCAGATCTTACTTTGGACGAGTGTGGGCTACCTAAAAACATGGCACTAGAATTGTTCAAGCCGTTTGTAAGTTCAAAATTGATAGAACGTGAGCTAGCCTATAACATCAGAGGAGCTAACAAATTGATCGAGGACGGTATACCAGAAGTATGGGCGATACTAGAGGAAGTCATAGAAGGTAAATACGTACTACTAAACCGTGCACCTACACTACACAGACTGGGTATACAAGCATTTCGTCCGAGACTAATCGAAGGTAAAGCGATACAGTTGCACCCACTAGTGTGTGAGGCTTTTAACGCGGATTTTGACGGAGACCAAATGGCGGTGCATTTACCATTGTCGGATGAGGCACAAAAAGAAGCTCGTGAATTGATGGCTGCACATCGTAACCTGTTAAAACCGGGATCAGGAGACTCAGTGGTGAACCCTCGTATGGACATGGTGCTGGGAACATATTGGATGACTACACTAGTTGAAGGTGAAAAGGGAGAGGGCAAGTACTTTGCTTCACCAAACGAAGCCATCACAGCATATGATTTTGATATGCTAGGGTTTAGAGCAAAGATAAAAGTTTTGCCAACAGAAAAAGAAAAATACGCGAGCTTTAACGGTCAGCCGTTTGAAACTACAGTAGGTAGACTACTTTTCAACTCTGTATTTCCAGACGATTTTGCATACATGAATGAAGAAATAGACAAGAAAAAAGTAAACGCTATACTAGAGGAAGTTTTTGGTAGATACGGTGTAGTAGGTGCTCCAGCGATAATCGACAAGATAAAAACTTTTGGATTCAAATACGCTACAGTATCAGGTACTACTTGGAACTTAACGGCAGTACAGGTACCAAAAGAAAAGTCAGAACTGGTAAAAAAAGGATGGGGTATGGTTGCTAGTATAGAGGAAAATTATAATGATGGACTACTGTCAGAAGACGAGAAACATGTAAAAACTATCAATGCGTGGCAAGGTATCAGAAAAGAAATAGAGATCATACTACAGAGGAACATGGATACAAACGGTATGAGCTCGGCCAACGATATGATCACTTCTGGTGCTCGTGGTTCTATGTCACAGTTGATACAACTCGCAGGTATGAAGGGTATAATGGTTAACAATTCTGGAGGACAGATGGAGTTCCCTGTTATAGGCTCAAACATAGAGGGGTTTACTCCGTTGGAGTATTTTATAACAACATATGGTGCACGTAAAGGTAACTCGGACACGGCACTTAAAACTGCTCAGGCTGGATATCTTACACGTCGCCTAGTAGACGTAGCACAGGATGCCATTATAACTGAGGAGGACTGTTTTACAGAAAATGGAAAGACATTTACTCGCACTAGTGTAATAGGATTGCCGGTGTCACTTGCAAAAGCAACACGCGGACGTATCCTCGCAGAGGATATTGTTGTTAACGGCAAGACTCTTAAAAAAGGAGCGTTAGTAACTACAAAAGAGTCTCAAGAGATAGATAAAAGCGACGTAGTATCTGTAAAAGTATTCTCACCTATAACTTGTGAGTCTATGCACGGTGTGTGTCGTAAATGTTACGGACTAGATATGGGACGTAGTCGTATGGTTGACCTGGGAGAGGCTGTAGGTATAGTCGCAGCTCAAGCGATCGGAGAGCCAGGTACACAGTTGACTATGCGTACTTTCCACTCGGGAGGAGTGGCAGGAACAGACATCACACAGGGTCTGCCACGTATCGAGGAGATATTTGAGCGTCGCGCTCCAAAGTCTCCTGCTGTGGTTGCTCACGAGAACGGTAGCGTGATGGGTATCAGGACAGAAGGACGTGAAAAAATCCTAGTCATACTCATGGACGACACTGAAACAGCAAAAGGTAACAAAAAAGGTAAAATGGTAGAGTACGAAGTCCCAGCACGCCGTAGTATCCTAGTTAAACAGGGTGATGCAGTTAAAAAAGGACAGATACTAACCGATGGATCATGTGACATAGATGAAGTGTTCAAGTTCGCAGGACGTGAAGCCGCCGAAGAGTACATAGTGAGCGAGATACTAAAAGTGTATGAGCTACAAGGTGCAGCTATCAGTCGTAAACATATAGAAGTCATCATAAAACAAATGATGGGAAGAGTAAAAGTCACAAAGTCTGGCGGTACAAAATTCTCACAGGGTGACGTAACCGAGATATCAGCATTCCGTCTTGAAAATGACAAAGCAAAAGAGGCTGGAACAGAACAGGCTATAGCTAATTCACTCATATTAGGTATATCAGAAGTAGCACTCACTACAACTTCATGGTTATCTAGTGCCTCATTCCAGAACACCACACGTGTGTTGATCAACGCCGCAACTCGTGGACAGATAGACGATCTGCGTGGACTAAAAGAAAACGTAATCATCGGTAAGTTGATACCAGCAGGTACTGGAGTTAGAGGGGTGTAATACATACAGTTTTTTAGTTTTAAAACAAAACCAACACAAAGCGCGCCCTTCGGG
>JAYSXQ010000067.1:0-2925 GCA_043717115.1 bacterium
CTTGACAAATAGTTTTAATGTGATATACTGTAGGTATTAGTAAGTAATAATTATATATAAATATTATGTCAGACACATCAAACGCACCAGCTGCATCAACCGGAAACGGAGCTGCAGGAAAAGCAATAGGAATAGCCTTTTTAGTACTTATACTAGCAAACGGTAATATGCCAGGGAACACTCAGTTTGCACTTATTATCGGAGTTATCGCATACGTTGCGTTCTCTGCAAAAAAGAAAGAGGCCGCTCATTAAGATGCTTTAAAACAAATACAGCCGCGCATTGCGCGGCTGTATTTGTTTTTACTTCTATTATTTATTTTTATATTCTATTGTATACTCAATCTATACAATAAATATGATACAAAAAGTCGAAAAGAAAGATTTCCATAAACACACATTTTTAGAACCACTACTACAGATACCTGACTGCCCTGCGCAGATATACTATGAGGGTGATATGCCTGAGAAAAATAAAAACACAAAAGTGTTGTGTGTTATAGGTACTCGTAACATTACAAATTATGGAAAAGAAGTGACTGACTTTTTAATTTCAGGATTAATAGGACATGACATTATAATAGTTAGCGGTCTCGCACTTGGTATAGACTCACGAGCACACACTGCCGCAATGAGTAACCACCTGCTAACAGTTTCTTTTCCTGGGTCGGGACTGGACCCAAGTGTTCTATACCCCAGAACTAATCTAAAACTAGCTAGTAACATAGTTGAAAGTGGTGGCTGCATGATGAGTGAGTATGAGCCTGATACAAAGTCACAACTATATACGTTTCCAGCGCGTAACAGATTAATGGCAGCAGTTAGCGACCTAGTGCTAGTTATAGAAGCAAAAGAAAAATCAGGCACACAGATAACAGCACGTCTAGCGCTAGAGTATAACAAAGACGTAGCTATAGTACCTGGATCAATATTTTCTCAGTACTCTAGTGGCACTGCACAACTGTATAAGTCCGGTGCCTACCCTGTTACCAGTGCTGATGACATACTAGAGATACTAGGCATAAAAACTACTAGCGATTTTACACAAGAGAGTATGTTCGAAAAGGAGTCGGATATAAAAAACTTGTCAGAACATGAGCAAGTACTAATGAGACTATTACAAGCACCACTTGGAAAAGACGAATTAATAGAATCATCTGGTCTACTAGCGCACGAGGCGATAATTGCCATCACTAATCTAGAGTCTAAAAAGTACGTAGTGGAGATATATGGTGAGTTGCAGCGATTAAGGTAAAAATTAGTATTATAAAAAATAAAAAACCAGCCACTTTTTAGATGTCTGGTTTTACTTGTTTTCAATTTATATTTTTAGTTGGAAAAACAACTTGCTCTCCGGCGATGCGTATTGTATAGTGATCTTTATCTGAGTCTGACTTATCTACGCGGAAATTATTACCAGCATTTGACTGAGATAGTAGCTTCACGTTAAGCGCGGTTATGGCTTGAGAAAATGTAATAGTAAAACTGTGTGTCGCCGCTTTTCCCACATCCAACCTGTCCGTTAGAGAAACTTGCAGTGTTCCTATACCATTTTCAATGGACGTTCTACTTATAGGGTAACAATGATTAAGGTGGAAAAGTTTTTGCATTAACTCTCCACCACTAACCGATATACCTGCAGCCTGCGTGACTGCAGTGAACTCTACTAAGTCTTTATTGATTTCCATATCATTATCACTTTCTGTTATGTTGAATTGAAACAGCAAAAATAGATACAAGAATAAATAATTGTGAATTTTACCTATTTTCTAAATAAACTCTAGCATAAAGTTAAAAATAATGCTATCTTGTAAAATACGAGTATGAAGTTACTAATAGTAGAATCACCAAGCAAAGCAAAGACTATCGAGAAGTATCTCGGTGGTGAGTATGTAGTTCGCGCTAGCGTGGGACATGTGCGTGACTTGCCAGCTAGTGAGTATGTATATATAGACAGTAAAGGTAGGCGCGTTGACGGCATGAGTATTAAAAAACTTAAAAAAGACGAAAAGGCAAAATTAACAAAGATACCATCAATTGACATAGAGCATGATTTTAAAGCCTACTACGTTGTAGACCCAAAAAAAGAAAAAGTTATATCCGAGTTAAAGTCATTAGCTAAAAAAGCAAACACTATATACCTAGCAACTGACCCCGACCGTGAAGGAGAGGCTATAGCTTGGCATATAAAAGAGCTCCTTGGTATAGAACATGCTCAGCGTGTGACATATCATGAGATCACTCCTACGGCTATAGAAGAGGCACTTAAAAAACCTCGTGACATAGACTGGCAATTAAAAGACGCCCAAGAAGCGCGTCGCGTACTAGACAGACTAGTTGGTTACGATCTATCTAGCCTGATATGGAAAAAAGTAAGATATGGACTATCTGCTGGACGTGTACAATCCCCTGCACTACGCATCATAGTTGAGCGTGAAAAAGAGATACGAGAGTTTATACCAGAAACGTATTTTGAACTTGAGGCAGACTTTGAAACTGTGGGTCGTGCAAAAGAGTCTAAAAAGTACATACTACACATGAGTGCAGATGAAGTACCAAAAACAAGAGAAAGAGCAGAAGAGATAAAAATTAAAAGTGAAAACCTGTCTTGGAGTATAGCTGATATAAAAGAAACCAACGCCTCACGCTCTCCGAGTGCACCATTTACAACTAGTAGTATACAGCAGGCAGCATCGACAAGGCTTGGTTTTTCTCCGTCTCGTACGATGAGCGTGGCACAAAAACTGTATGAAAAAGGGTTGATCACATACATGCGTACGGACTCGACGCACCTATCTACTACAGCAGTAGGTGAGATAGCAACCACAGTAGTAGGTATATATGGAAAAGAGTACTACGAAGCTCATGTTTACAAAAGTAAGAGTAAAAATGCTCAAGAGGCTCACGAGGCTATACGGCCAACGCA
>JAYSXQ010000068.1:0-2895 GCA_043717115.1 bacterium
GGTCTTTTAAAAGTAGCTTTGCCATCTCTACTGCTCCCTGATGATGAGGTATCATGCCTGTGATAAATGCTTTTTCTAAGTCTTTTCCAGTTTTACCAGCCATCATTTCCGTCATGTCATTCATGGTCATACTCCCCATATCGTTTGTCGTACTGTTACCCATGTTCATATCACTGTTATCCATTTTCATCATGCTACCATCCGACATTTTCATCATATGAGAAGTTTTAGAATTTTCCATATTCATACTATCCATTTTCATCTCAGTATTTTTAGCATTTGAAAATATTGTATTCCAGTTCCAAGCATAAGTAACCACGAGCACAAACGTCAGTACTAACGTCACGTATTTATAATTTATATTTTTCATATTTTTATTTGTTTGATTATTTTAATGTGATATTATTATTTAGTAATATTTTTACCAAAAATTTTTATGTGCCTCACATCAGCGTCATAAAAATAACCATCAAAAACATAAGTAGGTTTTCAGAAAGAGTAACCCAAGTCATAGGTAGCTTGAAAACAGTACCTAGGCAAACACACTCTATCTCGTCAGCGTGATCTATATACTTGTATGCTGTATATATTCCAATTAGTGAAAGTGCCAAAACTAAAACATTTTGCCACAAGAACATAAGCCCTAGTAGATACATAATACCTAGACCTATTTCTAAAAATGGATATACGTAGCCATAGGATTTAAATCTTCTAGAGATAAAATCGTATTTTTGAAAACCTTTTACAAAACCATGTAAGTCGATGAGTTTAAATAGTCCAAAGACTAAAAAGAAAACTCCCATAAAGTCCATCATATATAGCATCGGATTAAAGTAACTTATGCTCTGTCTGATAAGCGGAAATACGAAAATGAAAGCAAATACATAAATCAGCGGGAGAAGTTTTTTGTATTTATTTGTATTATTTTCTATTTTCATATAATTAATTGTGTGAAGTTTCTACTCGATTATGACTATCGCTATGATTATCTGTTGGTAATCTTGAAACTAGACTTGCTCCAACAATAGATAATATAAGATACAAAATAATACTAATAATCCCTATTATCCAGATGGATTTTCTGGATACTACGTTGGCAAAATCCTTGTATGCAAGTGATATAAAAGTCAGTATCAAGCCAAGAGATAGGAGTATAGAACTATATTCAGGATTATCAGAATAATGCTGTATACCGCCTGATAGCATACCTGTACCGAAAGAAAGAAGTATCGCGAGTAATAGTATATTGGCTCCAATTTTTATATTTTTAACTTTGTATTCAAAGTAATTACCAAGAATAGTTAAGAAAATACCCACAATAATAAGAGCGATATATTTACTGATGCCACCACCGAGTGTACCAGCGTGAACGATAGACCCGGACACAAGAGCGATACCGAGGTATTTACAGACATGTATTATAAACGCATATTTTAGTTCTTTGTTCATATATTTATTTTCTTTTTAATTTTAACGTCTTTTTAATTTGTATACTTTTATAATCTCTTTTTGCATATCGACGAGTTTTGTTCTGTTAGTGTCTTTGTGTAAACAGTGAGATAGGTGACTCTCCAGCATCTCGTCTTCTAGACTAGAAATAGCACTTTTTATAGCACTAGTCTGAGTTATTATGTCTATACAATACTTGTCTTCAGCTATCATTTTCTCTACACCAGTAAGTTGACCCATAATTTTTTTGATACGAGTAATTACTTTTTTATTGTCTTTATGTATTCCATGCATATAAAAATAGTATATACCTTGTGGGGGTATATAGCAAGCTAGAATTTTATTATTATAGATAAGTTTTTAATTTTTAGTAAGATATTTAAATGGTTTATTTCGCTAAGTATTTTTAAGCAGTGTAATTTATGTAATATATATGTCTATCTTACGGCTTTGTATATGTAATATAGATACAAATTAAAAATTACAATATAAAAATATGAATAAAAACACATCAAAGGTATTAGTAGGAGTTTTAGTATTACTAGTTCTAGGGTTAATAGCTTATAGCTTAAGTAGAGACCCTGTCGATACTAATGTTAACGTTAACGCTAGCAGTACTCCGACTACAGGTAATACAGGTAATACAAATAATACTAACCCAACACCAGTAGTTACAAAAACTGCTGGTCAGCCTGTGGTAGTCACTACAGAGACTGTTTCTACTACTGATACTACAGCGGTAGTTAGCGGTACAGTTACTCCAAACGGAGCATTTACTAGTTACTGGTACGAGTACGGTCTAAATGCAAATCTAGGATCTAGAACTGTATCACAAAACATGGGCTCTGGATACGTATCTATAAACGCTCCGGCTTATGTAACTGGATTAACAAAAAATACTAGTTATAATTTTAGACTAGTTGCTGAAAATCAATATGGAAAAGTTGCCGGCTCTCAGTTTAGTTTTAAAACTACTGTCGGTACTCAGCCTCCAGTAGGCTCAGCTCCAACTGTAAAAACTTTAGCTGCAAATAACATCACTAAAAGTAGTGCAAACATTAACGGAACAGTGAACCCAAACGGTGCCAATACTCTGTACTGGTTCGAGTACGGTACAACTGCAAATCTAGGTAGCGTTTCAGAGTTTAATACAGCGACTGCTAGTAATGGTAACATGAACGCTTCATCTGCACTTAATGGCTTAACTCCAAACACTACTTACTATTTCCGTTTGAATGCTCAGAATCAGTTTAAGACAGTTAACGGTAGTGTAGAGACTTTTAAAACTAGTGCACAAGCTAATATTAGCGTTCCAGTAGTTAGTATTAAGAACGCAACTAACATAACTACTGCTGCTGCAACACTACAAGGAATGGTTAATCCAAATGCAATAGAAACTACATACTGGTTTGAGTATTCTACTGACTCGGCATTGAGTGCTGCGTC
>JAYSXQ010000069.1:0-8502 GCA_043717115.1 bacterium
GCTGTTGGTGTGCCAGACAAAATACATATAAACGTTTTCAAAACTGACACAGTAACCACTGTTTCAAGTCCTGAGCATACAAAAAGTATAATACAAAACTCAAAAGACGTTTTAGGTGACTATGTAAAAGTTTCCCAAGTTATAAAACAATAAACATATGATAAAAGATCTCCATACACAACTAATAGAAAAGAAAATCACAGTCAGGGAACTCGTAGATAAAAGTCTAAAAACCATAAAAGAAAAAGATAGTGATATACATGCATTGCTGGGGCTTTACACTGATGAGTTTTTAAATAGTCAGATAGACGCTGCGCAAAAAATGATAGACTCGGGTACTGCTACCGAGATGACAGGAATACCTGTTGTTATAAAAGATAACATATGTGTGAGTGGCCAAGTAGCAAGCGCAGGATCAAAAATGTTAGATGGTTATGTGTCACCGTACGACGCACATGTTATCAGTGAACTTAAAAGATCTGGTGCTGTGTTGATAGGACGCAGTAACATGGACGAGTTCGCTATGGGTAGTAGTACAGAAAATAGTGCATATGGTGCTACAAAAAACCCGCTCGATATGACTCGTGTACCAGGTGGTAGTAGTGGAGGATCAGCAGCAGTGGTGGCATATGATGGGGTACCTGTATCACTCGGAACCGATACTGGGGGCAGTATACGTCAACCAGCAAGTTTTTGTGGACTGGTAGGACTGAAACCAACATACGGGTCGGTGTCTCGCTATGGAGCTATGGCTATGGGTTCGTCCCTTGACCAAATAGGACCATTTGGAAAAACTGTGGAGGATGTAGAGATACTATATAAAACCATAGCAACCAGCGATACACGTGATGCGACCTCACTACTCGACACAGAAAGAAATACAAAAAAAACTTTATATAGCGCACCATTAAAAAAGAAAATAGGTGTACCTAAAAAGTTTATAGAGCAAGAAGGGGTTGATGCGGAGGTAAAGAAAAACTTTTATGATACTCTAGAAAATCTTAAAAATAAAGGTTTTGAAATAGTCGACATAGACTTGCCAATGGTCGAGATGTCATTAGCTGCATACTATATCATCATGCCCGCAGAAGTTTCTAGTAACATGGGACGATATGACGGAGTCAGGTATGGTATGAGAGTAGAGGGGGAGAGTATGAATGAGGGACTGACAAAAAGTCGTAGCATGGGGTTGGGAGACGAGGTACAACGTAGGATACTACTAGGGACATACGTACTCTCGAGTGGGTACTACGATGCTTATTATAACAAGGCCTGTGCACTGCGTGAGATATTAAAAATAGAATTTAAAAAAGTTTTTGAAATAGTTGATGTTATAGCTACACCTACCAGCCCTATAGCACCATGGAAGTTTGGAGAAAAGTCCGACCCACTAGCCATGTATCTGGCTGATATATTTACTGTACCCGCGAACATAGTAGGTGTGCCTGCTATATCGGTGCCTAGTGGATTAGATAGTAAAAACTTACCTATTGGTTTTCAAATGATGGGTAGTTGGGGGTCTGAAGAAAACTTATTCACTATCGCAAAGATGATTTAGGTTGTATACTTTTGTTATATTGTGTACTCACTTAATTTAGACTATATATTTGATAGGGCATATGACTTATTGTTGTGGCTACGCTACTTCTGGTTTTTCACTGTGAACGGCTATACATATCAAATGTATATAAAAGAGGTAAGTAGCGACACCTGGGACGGACTACGCGATAGGGGCTGGCTAGATAATATGACCGCTCAGTATGTACAAAATGAATCAACGGTAAATGGAGTAACAGATGCTGGGACTGGTGCTATGGGGTTTTGGGATAGGTTACATTTTTTATTTTCAGGTAAAGTAACGAATGGATCAAATGCTTTGAATACTGGCATGGACCCAAATGTTTTGAGTTTTCATGTACATAATCAAGTGCTAGCATTTTTTGTAGATGTAACTAGTTTACTACTAGTGATCATGATACCAGTTTCTATGTTTATATTTTTCTTGTGGTATTTTGAGATGAATAAGATGGTGGACCACTACTACCATATGTTTCGAGATGCATTTGGATACAAAGAAGTGTTTAGTAACTCGCAAACCGAGTCTAACACTGAGTACTTGAACAAGTTATTTTTAAAGGAAAAACATGTAGGAGAGACGCACCATCATCACATAGAAACTTATCAGACCACTGATAGTAGCGGGGAGCCTGTGCAGGTGCTGGTACCAGAACATGTAGCACCACCAACAGCAAGTGAGTATGGTGCTCATCCTAGGTGGGCGATAGTAGAGAGTTATATGTCAGCACCACACGAAGCCATGTGGCGTATCGGTATCATAGAGGCTGACACTATGCTAGATAACATTTTAACCGAGCGAGGTTACATGGGAGCAGACTTGGGTGAAAAGTTAAAATCACTAAACTTTCACAGCTTGCAATTAGCCTGGGATGCACACAAAGTTAGAAATAGAATAGCTCATGAGGGTAGTAATTATAGATTAACAGAACGTGAAGCTAGGCGCGTGTTCGCTATGTATGAGGCAGTGTTCCGCGAGATGAAGGCTATATAATTTGTATAAATATTAAAAATATGGTATTATGTATTTCTATCTGACTATGATCAGTATTCGTCAAAATATTGATTGTAATTAGTGATATATCGCGGGATTGAGTAGAGGTAGCTCGGGAGGCTCATAACCTCCAGGCGGACGTTCGATTCGTCCTCCCGCAACAAGAACTTTCATGTTATAATGTTCTCACGTCGGCATAGCTCAGTTGGTTAGAGCGTAGGACTCATAAGCCTAAGGTCGGTGGATCGTTCCCACCTGCCGACACTATATATGTCAAACAGTACACATACATTTTTGCTTTTTGTAGCTACACCAACAGAAAAGGTGTATGAGGGAGAGGCTCAGAAAATAGCTATACCTTCAGTTAGTGGAGACATAGTAGTACTAGCGGGGCACGAGTCTATTATGAGTACTATTGACGCAGGAGAATTAATAATAACAGACATGGATGGCACTATACATAACTTTGCAGCACACAACGGCGTGGTTCATGTAGATAATAGTAAAATTGCATATGAAAAAACTAGAGTCAGCGTACTGCTCGAAAGTACTGTACCAGTGGATGAGATAGATACAGAAACTACAAAAATAGCAGTAGAAAGAGCACGCATAGCATTAACAGAAAAAGACGACATGGAGTTCGACGTTAACAGTACCATGATGCGTGAGATGAACAAGATAAGAGTAAAAAATAGGCATTCAAGATAACATTTTATGTTATACTAAAAAAATGATTTTAAAGTCTATAACTATCAATGGATTTAAAAGTTTCGGAAAGAAAACTGTTATAGATATATCGCACAATGTAACTGGTGTAGTAGGGCCAAATGGTAGTGGAAAAAGCAACATAGCAGAAGCGATACGTTTTGTGCTAGGAGAACAGTCCATGAAAAGTATACGATCGAAATCGATGGGCGATCTAGTTTTTAAGGGTACTGACACTGGTGGGGCCTTGTCTCGAGCTAGTGTCAGTATGGAAATAGACAATACAGTTAAAACATATGGTGAAAATGTTGCTCCAGACTTGGCAAAGTTTTTGAATTTCGATACTATAGTCTTGTCACGTGAAGTTTTTTTAGATGGGGGTAGTGTGTATAAGATGAACGCTGCCGAGGTGAGACTAAAAGACGTGCAGAGTGTCCTAGCACTAGCTGGTATAGGAGCAGGTGTACACACTATCATATCCCAAGGTCAAGCAGATGGTATATTACTTGCGAACCCTAGTGAGAGACGTGAAATGATAGAGGACGCTCTCGGATTACGCATACATCAGATCAGACTAAAAGATAGCGATAGAAAACTTAAAAAAACAGAAGAGCATTTTAAAACAGTGACACTACTTCGTCGTGAACTAGCTCCATCTCTTGCTCACTTACGTATACAAATGGACAAGATAAATCGCGTGGAGGGAGAGCGTGAAAAACTATTAACTGCCTATATACAATACTTTTCATACGAGAATAGTGATATTTTAAATGCTAAAAATAGTTTACATACATCAGAGTCGCTAGAGACTCAAATACAAAATATCAAAAATAAAATAGCTGAAACAGAAAGACTAGAACTAGAAATAGAAAATGCCCCGGAGAAAAATAGAGAAAATAAGAGAGCGATAAATGAAAATCGTATTACTCTCGAGCGTGAATTGTCACAGTTACATTTTGAGAAAAAACAGATATTAGTAGAATTACAAAAAGAAGTAAAAGATATAGTGTTTCGTCATTCTGATTTTACTAACTTATCTATAACTTTAAAAAGTATCATCTCTAGAGTGTCTGATATACAGTATGTTAAGATAGAAATAGAAAAAGTTTTAGATATTTTCTCTAGATATGAAATTGCGCATGTTGATCAAGACCTAGAAAGAGCGAGACTCTCTAGACTAGAAGAAACAGAAAAACTAATAATAAACAAAATAGACACATGTATGCGAGAGTCAGAAGACTTGGATAAAAAAGACTCTGAACGTTTTGTGCGTATCAGAGAGGTTCTAAATCAAAAGAGCACACACAACTCTACTTTACGTGATCTGGAAACTAAAAAACAAACATTAAAGTTTGAGATAGAGAGGCTGTCTCAAAGAGAAAGTGATTTTAATTTTGAATTGCAAGAGGCTACAAAGTTTGTAGGTTCGCAAGTGCTGGCTTATCACAATACAGAAAAGTTGAGTGGTTATGATCATTTTCAAAATAAAAAACAGATAGAGAGAATAAAGATCAGAATAGAAGAAATAGGCATACTAGACCCAACTACTATAAAGTGTGAATTTGGAGAGTTGTCGGCTAGGGATATATATTTAGAGCGAGAACTAGGTGATATTACCAATACTCGTCACACGCTAGACGCACTGATATCAGAACTAAAAGAAACTATCAAGTTAGATTTTGTGCAAGGATTAGAAAAGATCAATTTTACCTTTAATAACTTTTTCCATGACATATTCTCAGGTGGGAGAGCAAAACTTTTTATAACTACTAGTAAGATAGAAAATGAAAATGGTGAGTTAGTAGAAACGGAGGGCGGTATAGATATAGATATATCGCTACCACAAAAAAGAGTAACTGATTTGAATATGCTCTCTGGGGGAGAGAAAACCCTGTCGTCTATTGCATTACTTTTTGCATTGACTAGCATAACACCGCCGCCATTTATGGTCCTGGACGAAACTGATGCTGCCCTGGATGAGATGAATGCTAGAAAGTATGGAAAGTTGCTACAGAAACTTGCGCAAAAGTCTCGTTTATTAGTTATCACACACAATAGAGAAACTATGAATCAGTGTGATGTTCTATATGGTGTGACTCTTGGTGGGGATGGAGCAAGTAGGATGTTGTCTATAAAGTTCGATTAGTCTCAGAAGAATATCTAAAGAATAGCAAAATAAAACACGACCATGGAGTCGTGTTTTATTTTTAGGAGAGTATGCTAACTAAACAACTACACTAGCAACCTTTTTGATCTTTGTAGTACCATCAAAATGTATTTTTCTTTTTGATGAGAACTTTACCACGCCATCAACTAGTGAGTAGACCGTAAAGTCTTTTCCGTATGCTGTATTTTTACCAGCCATGATACGAGAACCACGTTGACGTATTATGATGTTTCCAGCTATTACTTTTTGACCATCTGACTTTTTGACTCCGAGGTATTGTGCATTACTGTCGGTGAGGTTTTTTGCGGAACCGGCCGCTTTTCTTGTTGCCATATTTTAGTTATACTTAATGTGATTTATATGCATATTATACAAGATTTTCTAAAAATAAGCAACAACAACATTTCGCGCACATTTTTAGTGTACTTTTCTATTATAAGTGCGCTCGGTTTAGGGTTTATGATAGGACGCATGAGTAATATACATGCACAGCAACAGATTATTACAATTACTGACCAAAATGGTCTAGAAGTTTCTGAAGTAGAAGATATAAATAGCACCACAACAGGTGAGTCCACTATACAAAGCTCTAAAGGTCTAAAAGTTAAAAGTACAGACAAAAGTATGATATTTGGATCGAGTAAAGGAAAGTATTTTTACTATAAGGGTTGTGGTGGGTCAACTATTTCGCCTAAAAACTTAGTGTATTATAAATCAGAACAAGACGCTGTAAACAGAGGGAAAATTATATATAGCAAATGTAGATGATATTTTAAAAGTTTTAAATATGTTGCGATATGTTGAAAAACTATTTTATAGATGTGCATACAATGCTACACTGAATGTATTAGAAACTCATTCTAAAAATTAAATAGAAAAATATATGGCAAAAAAAGAACAACACGGAGGTAGGGAAGCTAAAAAACCAAAAAAGGAAAAAGTGGCAAAGAAGTAGTAAAAAGTAAAACACATTCTAACCGTCAAGAATGTGTTTTTGTTTTATGTATTTAACAATACACATGTGAATAAGTCTCTTCTTTGTAGTTTATTTATAGATATACTGTGTATACAGAAACGTACACCGTCGGTACTTTCTAGAAAAACAAATCCCTTGGTGAAGGACGCAGCAACAGCTGCGTTTTTGTTTTTCTATTTGTTTTTTTCTGTACCTATATATTATTGTAACGTGTTATACTAAAAAGTAATTATGTTTTTGAACTATGTACAATTAAAAAAGCTCCTTACAAAAACTTTTTTTATAAGATTTTTTATTCTAACTTTTGTATTTACTCATGTTTTTCTTATAATACAAAATTATAGTTTTTTCACAGAATCCATTAGACTTGGTTTTGGACTTCCTTATGCATATACACAACTGTTTGATGTAGAAAATACTTTTTCTACTTTTGCTATTTTTATAGCATCTGTCAGTATACTACTCTCCGCATTTAACATCTCTCTTATGTGGGAGTATATGCAAATTCAAATAAAACTACAAAGTAAAATACAAAATAGTTTACATACAAAACATAATTATATTTTTGGTTTTGGAACAATACTTGCTGTGTTGGGTACCCACTGTGTCAGTTGTGTGGCTGTGCTATTTGGCGGACTTCTTAGCGTTAGTGTTTTGTCAGTTTTACCTTTTGGAGGCAATGAGATAGGTCTAATAGGAATAATGATTTTACTGTATACTACATATATAACAGCAAAGAAATTACAAAATCCATACGTATGCTAAATACATATTAAAGATACAGATACAATTATGTCAGCACATCAAAATAGTTCAATACCAAAAATATTAAAATACTCTTTTGGTATTATAGTACTTGCTATTTTATTTGAGTTTTTCCCGCATATTTTAGATGGTATAGTACCAAAAGAAAAACTTACAAATATTAACATATCCAATTTTGAAGAAAATTCTAGCGGTACGAGTACTGTAAATACTTATACCATTTCCCGTGTTGTGGACGGGGATACTATAGATATAGAAAAAAATGGAGTGACCACTAGGGTTAGACTATTAGGTATCAACTCTCCAGAATCAGTAGATCCACGCCGAGCTGTTGAGTGTTTTGGAAAAGAGGCAAGCAGCTATGCAAAAGGAAACTTTTTAGGAAAAACTGTTACTGTAAAAACAGACGATACTCAAAATATGTATGACAAGTACAATAGACTACTCGCTTATGTATATACAGACAGAGAAATGATAAATGAAGTAATGATAAGAAGTGGTTACGCTTATGAATACACATATGACAAGCCTTATGCTTATCAGGCTGATTTTAAGTCACTCGAGTCTGCGGCACGTGCTAACGGTGCTGGTCTATGGAGTACTGATACTTGTAATGGAAACAAGTAAAGTTTTCTGATATAATAAGTTATAACAATATTTAAAAGAATATGCAAAAGATAAGCACAACAGAAATAAGAGCTAAGTTTTTAGCACATATGAAAAAAAATGGGCACGCTATTATCCCTAGCAGTACCCTAGTACCAGAAAACGATCCGACAACACTGTTTACTGGTTCTGGTATGCAGCCTATGTTGCCGTACCTACTGGGACAAAAACACCCACTTGGTGTACGTATTGCAGATAGTCAAAAATGTTTTCGCTCACAAGACATAGAGGAGGTTGGTGATAACAGACATACGACCTTTTTTGAAATGCTCGGCAACTGGTCACTAGGAGACTTTTTTAAGTCAGAACAGATAGACATCATGTGGGACTTTTTAGTAAATGAAATAAAACTAGACCCAGCTCGCCTATATTTTTCTGTATATAGGGGAAATGATACTCTGGGTATAGGGCAGGATGTCGAAGCTATAACAAAGTGGCAAGATAAATTTAAAAGTGTAGGTATAGACGCAAAAGTAGGACAAGACCCAGAAAAAAATGGTATACAAGATGGCGAGCGTGTGTTTGCATATCCAGATAAAAAGAACTGGTGGTCTAGGTCTGGTGTACCTGAAAACATGCCAGTTGGTGAGCCTGGTGGACCAGATACAGAAATGTTTTTTGATTTTGATCCAGAAAATAAAATTAAAACTCACG
>JAYSXQ010000070.1:0-8446 GCA_043717115.1 bacterium
GGCTCTTTATATTGATCTAGTATGCTATACTTACAGATATAACAATACCAATATGGATACATCTAGAAGGAGATTTTTAACTGGTATAGGAGGAGTTGCAACAGTTGGTGCTCTGGGTATTTGGAATAAAAAAGCTTTTGAGAGGATGAATCCTAATGTTAGTGGTGTAGTTGGTAGTGTTAGAAATGTAGAAAATATAGCAGATGGAATAGACAATAATTTTGCATATAAATACGAAAAAGAAACTACTGACACAAAAGTAATTACCACTATGGGTGACTTAGAAGGTATGAATTGTGGTGATATACTCACGTATATGTTTGGTTGTACTGGTCGTATTGCTAATGTACAGACTATTGATTTTGCACAGAACCTACGGGACGCATGGGATAAAAAAGAGTCTAGGCACGAGATTAGTGATGCTGCCTCTTCTAACAAAGACAAGTTAGTGGATGTATATGTAAAAGAGAAAAAGCATCGCATGACTGTTGCGCAATATGCAGAAAATATAGACATAGTTGTGGATAATCTATACAAAGACTTTGATTTTGCTGCATATGGAAAACATTTTAAACTTTCACCCACAAAAATTAACACTGCAAAAGTGTTATTAGGTAAATTAAAAGCAAAACAGTTGATTGCTTATGGATTGACAGAATTAATGCCTGGCGCACCTACAATAGACAATTTGAAACCAGTTCCTAGAAATATAAAGATACTTGATTTTATGCTACGTACTGCAGGTCCAGAGTTTTTGGATCAATTCCCAGCCATTAATGACGAGTATCTGAGCATAGGCACTTATCAGTTTACATCTATGGGTGGTATACGAGATGACGAATACGAAACGCTGGGTGCGTCCGAAAGTAATCAGTTCGTAAAAACTAAAACAAATAGCATACCTGGTTCAGTCTGCAAGTTACGAGGTGCAACACATCATAGAGCTGCATGGCTCTTGGCAGCTACACACATAGCAAAGACTTTAAAAAACATAGACGACGCCAGATGTCCGACTATTATAAATAAGTTTGCAAATGCAGTTCAGTACGTAGGGTACTTAGGGGCATGTCATAATCAGTCGTCGTCAGTGAACGACTTTGCTCGCTGGATACAAACAGGTGCTGCTGGGCCAATAGTTTTCACTAGAAAGAATCCAAAATTAACTCGCCGTGTATCAGAACATTATATGAAAAGTGTATGGAATGCATATGCGTTAGAGCATTTTGGATTTATGGGTTATGACCATAATACGAATTTGAAAAAAGCCTCTAGAAAAGATATAGAAAAGTAGTTTTTTAACTAAGTGTCCGCGCCATAGGCTCGGACATTTAGTTATTTTTATATCTGCGCTGCTATCAAGTTCTGATAAGGCAGGCAAGATGTCTCAAGTTCTGTGTGATTACCAACACCAACTATTTGCCCTCTTTCCATAACCACTATCATGTCAGCATCCATAATGGTTGATAGTCGGTGGGCAATTATAACAGTAGTACGTCCAACTGATGCCTCGTCTATTGCCTCTTTTATATACTTTTCATTTTCTGTATCTAATGCGCTAGTGGCCTCGTCAAAAATAAGTAGGCTAGGATTTTTAATGAGTGCACGCGCTATGCCTATGCGTTGACGCTCACCACCACTGAGTTTTATACCGCGCTCGCCGATTACAGTTTCGAACTTATCATTTCCTAGTCTGTGATAGAACTGATCTATGCGCGCTTTGTGCGCTATTTCTTCTAACTGTTTGTCGCTTGCTTTTTGATTATCATGTAGTCCAAACATTATGTTTTCGCGTACACTAGCATCGAACAGTTCTACATGTTGCTCTACATATCCGACATGTTTACGCAAGTCTTTTGAGTTTATATCACGCAGACTAACACCCGCTATTTTTATATCTCCATTACCCCAGTCATACATGCGTAGCAGTAGTCTTGTGATTGTAGTTTTTCCAGATCCAGAGTGTCCTACAAATGCTACTTTTTTACCAACAGGTATCGTCAAGTTAAAGTCTTTTATAATTTCTGTGTCACCATGTGGATATTTGAAACTCATATGTTCAAAAACTATGTCTCCAGCAACAAACTTTTCTTTTCCATTTTCGTCAAAATCAGGCTGCTTGTCTATTATTGCCAGGTACTTTTCAAGTTCTACAAATTTTAGTGGTATCTGCCTCATTGCTACTATGACGTTAAATATCTGTCCATATGCATCGTCTGTCCATCTCCATATTGCATATATGGTACCTACAGCAACGAGTCCTGCTTTTGCTAGGTTTATAACCACTATTATATTTACAACACGCGTAAGAGTGAAAAATCCCCACCGTGTATGACCATGTAAAGTGCTCATCTTGATAACGTTTAGTTTATAATCTAAAAACTCAGCTCTATTTTTAAGGTACTTCTTAAGATAATTTAATTCAACACCTAAAACTTTTATAAGTGATAGATGTGTATATGCTTCTGCACGTATTTTCCGCTGACTATCCCAATTATCCATATTCTTTTTTATAAATGGTCTTTGGTAATTAGAAAACCTATTCGTCCAGTACATTACAACTATTAATGTAAATAAAACAACTACTGCTACTGATTTAGAATATAAAGCTATAGCAAATACAGAAAAAGTAACCATACTTATGGTTGGTAACAAAGACAGTATAATTGTCGAAACTATATTTTCTACTGCATTCTCACCTCTATCTATAACTTGTAACTTTATAGCGCTATGGTCCTCGGCGTACTGTGAAGCATTTAAGTTAAATATGTTTTTAAAAGTATATTCTTCTAAGTACTGTTGTATACCTAAGTCTAAATATTTTGCTGCATGCATTTCTGTAAAGTACTGTATCACTAGTCTAATAGCTTGTAATAAAAGTCCCAGCACTGCTATCGCTATAGCGTTGTCATACTGTTTGTTTATTATGTCGTTAAGAACTAGAGATAGTAAATATATAGCAAAAACTTGTATACCTTGTCCGATTATGGTCGATACTAGTTGTATATAAAAATGCTTGTGGAATTGTGCAAGTAATACCCAAAGTCTTTTTGTCGTGATGTAGTATTTTTGCATATAATATTACCGATTAGTATAACACAATAATTTTGTTGAGTGTGTAATGCTCTTGCTGAGGGGGTAGAATTTTGCTATGATTAAATCATATTAAATAATAAAAATCATATGAACTTTTCAATGGAAACTCCAGATCAAGAAAATGCAAGATTAGTAAAAGTAGAAACTGTGACTACAGGACAACCAACATTGGTAGATGGTGCAAAATCCGTAATGCCTAATTTATACCCAGACCATAATGTTAATCCGGGCAGTGCATTACTGGCTGTAAATAAGGATCCAAATGCAGACCCAGTCTTAAAAGCTGAGATAACTGTAGCTGCGGATGAGAAGTACATGGTAAAACCGAAATCAGAAGTCGAAGAACCGCTTCATGACGGACATGTGGAATTAAAAGAAGATCTCAATAAAGAATACTCTGGTAAAAAAGAAAATTTCTTTAAAATGTTACAGAATAATGTTGATATTTTACTATCTAAAATTAAAGGAGAGAAGAATGATCTAAAAGCGCTAGCAGGATATGAGATTATGCATATTGGAGGATTTTTAAAGCCAGAAGATCTTCCAAATCTTGAAAAAAATTCTGACTACGAAAAGTTGAGAGCTTTTGCAGATATTCAAGCGAGAATTAGCTCTAATGCATACTATGCTAAACAAAATAATGATTTTGTTGATGGAAGAGGAGAGTCTTACTCTTATTACAGAGATGAGGTTACAGACGGAAATGAATATTCAGGCTCAGAGTACCTTGAAGGTATAGACATTGTACCGTCTATAGATAAATTTAACGAAAGTGTTAAGGCTTTAAATTTGTCGGTTGATCGTATTAAAGCAAAGGAAGCAAAAGATAGAGTATAATTTCACAAAGAAAAACAATACAGCGCCGCCGGAGGCGCCGCTGTATTGTTTTTTATAGTACTCACTATTTTGTTTTTAGTGTAACGTATATGTCCTCAAGCGCTTTTACTGCGTCACCGCTAGCTATATTGTTCTGATGATACAGTATGTTGGTGCAGTCTCCAGCTGCCCATATACCAGATACATTAGTTTTTTGTGTCCAAGGGTCTATGACTATTTTACCTATTTTGTCTAAGTCTACAACACCAGACACAAAACCAGTAGCTGGTATCTGACCTATTTCTACAAAAACAGCAGATACGTCTAGTTTTGTTTTGATATTAGATATTGAATCAGTGTATGTTAGGCCGTTTACAAATGTTTCTCCGTGCACCTCGTCTACAATTGCACTAGTGATGATATGAAAATTAGGGTTTTGTTTTAGTTTTTGTACAGTTATCTCGTCCGCCCTGAACTCCTCTGTTCTATTAATTAGGTATACAGTAGGGCAGTAGGCTAGTAGTTGCGCAGCTGACTCAAACGCTGCATTACCACCACCAATTACTACAACTGGCATCCCAGAAAACATAGGCCCATCACAACTAGCACAATATGTTAGGCCTTTGTGTTCATATATATCTGCTCCAACTACTTCTAATTTGCGTCTATTGCTTCCGGTGGTTACTAATACAGTAGATGTACTGTGAACTGTATTGTCTTCACAAGTAACCAAAAAGTCGCCCATAGAGCCAGAAACAGCTGATACGTTACTACTATTTTTGATAGTGAGTATTTCACCCGCGTACTCGCTGACGTGAGTTTTTAAGTCCTGTGCAAGTTTCGCTCCAGATATATGTGGTGTGCCTATCCAGTTTTGTATATCATCACTCACGACAGACTGACCTCCCCACTCTTTTGCTATGAGTAGTGTTTTTAATTGCTTTCTAGCAGCGTATACTGCAGCTGAGCATCCTGCTGGCCCACCACCGATTATAACTAGGTCGTATTTTATTTCCATACTACTACTTCTTTTTATTTCTTTGTAAAAACGGTGGTAGCGATCCCCAATCATCCTCTTCTTCAATTTCTTCTGACTGTACTGGTTTTGTGGTACGAGAGTCACTCACTGTAGCAGGAGACTTGTCCTCAACTTCGTTTTCAATACGTCCTTTTGGCGATTCGTCCTTTTTTGCAATACTTTCACGTAGTGTTTCTTCTCTGTCTATACGTGCCTCTGGTCTCATAACTGATTCGTCTTTTCTAAAAACAGTTTCTTGTTGCATATCACGTGCTCGTCCCGTAGGGAAACCAGTGGCTATAACTGTAACCTTCACCTCATCTTTTTTAAGAGTAGGGTCATTGTATATACCGTATATTATCTTTGCGTCTTTGCTAACTGATTCGGTTATGATACGTGAAGCATCTGCAGTTTCAAGTAAGGTAAGGTCTTCCGATCCAAATATAACGTACAGTAGTCCTGTAGCGTTGTTAATGGAAACATCTAGTAGAGGGTTCGATATTGCAGCAGTTGCGGCCTCGACAGCACGATTTTCTCCTGTACCACGTCCCATACCAAATAGGGCAGTGCCAGAGTCTTTTAGTATTCTACGTATATCATTAAAATCCAAGTTCATACGACCAGAAAGTCTGATGATTTCAGCGATGCCTTCTACGGCCTGTTTTAGTATCTCATCACACATAGAAAATGCCTGAGTGACTGTCGTGTTTTTGTCCACTACCGATAGTATACGATCGTTTGGTATCGTTATCATGGCGTCTACTTCTTTTTCAAGTTCCTCTAGTCCTTGCTCGGCTAGTCTCATGCGTTGCTGTCCCTCAAAGAAAAATGGTTTTGTGGCAACACCAACAGTTAATATGCCTTCGTTTTTACATATGGCTGCAACGATAGGTGCAGCACCAGTAAAAGTACCTCCTCCCATACCACCAGCGATGAATACCATGTCCGCCCCCTTAATGGCCTCCATTATCTCCTCTCTAGTTTCTTCGGCACTACGTTTTCCTACTTCTGGATCCATACCAGCACCTAGTCCACGTGTTAGGTTTTTACCGATGTGTATTTTCTTCTCCGCTAAACAGTTATGTAGGTCCTGAGTATCAGTATTAATAGCTATAAACTCTACACCTTCGAGTTTAGACGAAAGCATGTGGTTCAGTGCATTTTTACCGGATCCTCCTATACCTATCACTTTTATGTTTGCTGCAGTTTCAACTGATGCATTGTTAATTTTTGCCATATCTTATTGTTTTCTTTTCTTTGTGACTTGATGAATAGTAATACTATCATTGTATCAAATTGATAGTATATTGCGCAACGATGATTTGTATGTTATGGTAATATCTTTTTTATAAACTCCACAAAAATTAACCATGTATTTTTAATAGCGTCAATATAAATTGATGATTCTGATATGTTATGTGCGAAAAACGTCAGTCCGTAGCTGCGAGCGAAACGTGGATCATCTATAAAAAAGTTATTTTGCTCTCTTAAGTTTTTAAGACCATTTACAATAGGTAGTTTTAGGTTATATCTGAACATGTATTCTATTTTCATTAGTAGCGAAGTACCGCCAGATAGTACAATTCCAGCAGGTAGTAGTTCTGCACGTTTTATGCGTTGTAGTTCTTGATTTATCTTTTCCGAAAAGTCGTACACTCTAGCCTCTATGATCTCGTCTACTCTACGTTTTGAGAACTCTATACCTGGCTCTGAGCATTTTATCCTTTCAGCTGTTTGTATATCAGTACGAGCACCCAGAGCTATGTCGCTAGTTATGTTTTCTCCACCAGATTTTACTACACTACACAGCAATGGCGTGTCATTTTCGTACACACATATACTGGTTGTAGAGTATCCGACATTAACGCTAGCGACACCTATTTTCCTCTCTCTTTTTGATAGTGTGGCTATGCTGTCAGCAAGTGGCCCTGCTACTATAGCATCTACGTCTATTTTAAATTCTTTAAAAGTTTCTAGTATACAGTTGTACTGTTTTATATCATCATAAATAAAAAGTATTTTACTTTCTATTTTATTCCCCCTTGCTCCCTCTAAACTTCCAACTATTTCTTTTCCGTCAACGAAAACTTTTATGGGTATAGTATGTAACAGAGATTTGTTTTTTATTTCTGGTACCTTTTCCTGTGCCACTTCTACGGTTTTCTTTATATCTAAACTAGTGATCACTCCATCAGCTCGTGAAGTAAAAACAGTGGATTGTCCAGTGATAGAGTTTACACTCATAGCACCAGTTCCAACTATGACTGATTTTGGAAAGTTTTTGTAGCAGCTCGTTATCTGTACTAGTAATTTCTCTAGAGACTTTTCAAAAAGGTTTTGATCAGTTATTACCCCATAGGATACTCCGTCGCTCTCTACTTCAAATATGTCTTTTAGTACACCATTTCCAACAATAGAGGCACGTAAATATAAAGATCCAATGTCTATACCCAGTATGTATTTTTCACTACTAGGTATCTTTTTCTTATTTTGGGCTGTAGTATTTTTTTGTGTACTCATTTTCTAATGTATCCATAACATCTCCGTGTTCTAGTCCTTTTAAATGTAGGCAGCCATGTACGATAAGCAGTGTTATGAACTGAGTATAACTCATATTAAAGTTTTTAGCATCTCTTTTCGCTACAGATCTACAGATGTATATCTCACCCAGTTTTTTATCTAGTGGAAATGAAAGTATATTAGTAGGGTAGTCCTTGTCACGCAGCTCACTATTTAGTTTTTTTGAAGTTTTTGGTGAGCAGTATATGAGGGTAAAGTCATAATCTTTTCCTAATAATTCATTTTTTATCTTTTCTACCGGAACACTTAAAAGCACATTAAAGTTTCCTGTTTCTGAGGTTATGTATAGGTTTTTCTTATCTATTGTTTTTGCTACTGATTTCATGCTTTTACTAATATATGAATTATAACACATATTTATATAGTTGTATTTTTGTATTGACAGTGTCGCACAAGTTGTAGTATACTTTACATATTATGACTACAACAATTTCGATTAGAACAGATAGTGTTTTAAAGAAAAAAGCAAGTAAGATATTTGATCACTATGGACTAAACATGTCTACTGCTTTTAATATGTATCTTAGTGACGTAGTTGAAGGAAGAACTAGACCGACATCAGACGTTAGGTATGTAGATAGTAAAACTATGAGAAAGTGGGAAAAAGAAAAAAAAGAAGCTTTGAAAAGTGGTGAGTACTATACAAATGTAAAAGACTTCATGGAAAGTTTAAAATAATATATATAAGTTTTATGTATAAAGCATATAAAACAAAAAACTTTTTAAAGTCATATAAAAATCTAGTTAAGAACAAAATATTTAAAGTTTTAGAGTTTGAGTATGTTTTAGAAAAGCTGCTTTTAAATATACCATTAGAAGCAAAATATAAAGATCATAAGTTAAATGGTGAGTATCTAGGATACAGGGAGTGTCATATACAAAACGATATATTATTAATATATTCTTATGAGAATGATATTTTAATATTGACGTTAATAG
>JAYSXQ010000008.1:0-2339 GCA_043717115.1 bacterium
AGATGCTATAGAGTCTGACATACGTGCAGCATTTGAACGCGGAGAAAGCGTAGAAGCTGGTAAGACAGACCCAGATGAAGAAGCTGCTCCAGAGGAGTAGTACTATAAGTTATATAAAAATAAAAGAGTCGCACACTATGCGGCTTTTTTTATTAAAAAAATAAAAACTGTAACAGAATATGTTATAATTTATACATGAATAGTACTATCAAAAAATATCTACCCAGTGTAGTATACGGTGGATCAGATGGTGCGGTATCGTATTTTACGCTCATGGCCGGCGCCTACGGCGCCGGCCTGTCCATACGCCTACTCATAGCCATCGGTGTATCCAACGTCATCGCTGATGCCTTTTCAATGGCAACTGCTGACTACCTATCCGAGGACTCGCGTGCAGGAGCTGATAACACAGAAGACTTAAAAAGTGCACTGGTTACATTTATCGCTTTTGTCTTGCTGGGCTGTTTACCACTCGCCCCTACACTGTACTCCTACTTTACACTACCGCTGGATGCAACACTACCACTTAACATGTTTTTATTCTCTGCAGCATTAACGCTCTGTGGTTTTACTTATATAGGGTATCTGCGTGGTAGGATATTAAAAAGAAACTTAGCGAGAACTATATTGCAATCAGTATTCGTCTGCTCTGTATCGGCAATAGTTGCGTATTATATAGGTGAATACGTAGTCGGTGTTTTAAAGTAAAAATATTTTAAAACTATAAAGAAGATAGGTAAAATAAAAACGCTATATTCATTTTATATTTATAAGTACACTATATGTACCTACTATAAAAATCCTATGCGTTAGATTTAGTATTTTTTAATTAAAGTCTTTTTTGTAAGTCTCAGAGACGTTGTTGCAAAGAGCCTCAAGTCCTACGTAGTGAGTGATATCACTTAACATTGAGTGACCGATCTTGCTGGTTTTGATTTCAAAATCTATACTACCCATATTAGTAGCACTACTTGGCCAGCCGATAAAAAGTCTTTCACTTATTTCTTTATTGCTTTCAGCGAGTGCCATCCACTGACCCAGCTCCCTATTGGTAGTCAGACCGAGTAACTGTTCCCTGTTTCTAGGTATCCAAAACAAACGGTACTGCGAGTTGCGAAGTCCTACCCTTTCCCAATCATGAACAAAGCTACTTGAAGTAAAGTCGTGCTTGAAAGTATTTTGTAGATTACTTTGTCCACGGAACTCTGGTACAATTATGAAGCTATCAAAACCACTTGCGCGCAGAAAATGATGTGCGTCTTTTCTCCACAGATAATCCGGTATCGCATCACGCGATGTCGGACCAGCCAGGAAAACTGCACCCTCACTTTTCATACGCTCTAAATAGTCACTTATATTGTCATCGTAAAAAAGAACTTTTTCATCTCTCCATATATTCCTCAATCGCTCTAGTCCATGCGTATGCTTTTTAATTGCGGTCGAGATTTTCTGTAACATTACATCAGTTAGCATTTGCTACCTTTTTCTGTTGTTAACTGCGAGATTGCAGTTTTATTACAATATCATATTTTAAAATATATGTCAAATAAAAAACCCACCAGTTACATTTTGTGGTGGAGTTTGTTTTTTCATTGACTATCTAGATACAGACGGTTGCGAATCTTTTTAAAAGCAGCTAGAAAATATACCTGATTGCTCCTGTCGATCCATCTAAGAATTTTTAGAGCTGTTGGCTTTACAGTTTCCGGCAAATTTTCGTACAAAATTCTAACCTCTTCTACATCTGATCTTGGTTTTCGTGTAGCCATGTTAAGACTCCTGTTTTTTGGGAGTTAGAACTTTCATCATTTCTACTATCCACTCTTCTATGTGGGGCTTATTAACTAAAGTGAATTGTTTACTTGTTATACCCCACACAATTTGTGGTTTTGTTAAATCTTCATCTTTGGAGGAAGTTAGTAATATAATAGGTGTATCTTTTTTGTAATACTCTCTCACTTCATATATCAATTCAAAACCAGAATCAGTATCTGGTCTACCAGATGTTCGACTAGGAAATTGCAAATCAGTAGATATGAGATCTAATTCAGACTCTCTTATTATTCTTGTCGAATCAGAAAGTGTAACTGCAGTTTTTATATTTACACTTATATGTTTTAATTTACATTCTGCATTCAAGGTCAATACAAGCATGCTAAGCATTGAATCATTGTCTTCTACTATCAAAACGTTTTTAGTCGGCATGGTTTCCTCCTCAAAAGAAAAATATGTCGGAGTTGAAAAAAGGTACTTCTTTTGATATACTACACTTAATTTACAAAATAAGCAATAAGAAATGCATAATAAATCCAATCCAAAACTATGGCAAAATTAGACTA
>JAYSXQ010000071.1:0-23721 GCA_043717115.1 bacterium
TGGAAAGTTCCACGCTAATCAGGGATTGATATTACTGATATGCACTATAGTAGCATCTGTAGTATTAACAGTTACTGTTATCGGCATGATATTGTTACCGCTAGTACAATTAGCAGCTATAATATTTGCAGTACTGGGTATACTAAACGCTACTAAAAATAAAAAAGAGGCTCTTCCAGTTATAGGTCACTTGTTTACTCTTATCAAATAATATCTTACAAAACTAAAATATTACTACAAAAACTGAAATATTTTTCTTTGAAAAATCTTTGTAGGACCCACCGCGCAGCGGAAGGGTAAAGAAGTTTAGAAAAGGAAAATATGAAAGTTTGTATCTTATTTTTAAGTAATAACTTATGTCAAAAAATACAAAAGTAGTGTTTATAGTAGTAGGTGTGCTAGTGGCACTTGCAGTAGTAGTACCTATGGCACTGGGTGCCATAGGGTTATATGCTTGGAAGAGAGCAGCTAGCAATGCTGGCGTTACTGTGACTAGTGACGCTAAAAACGCTAATACTTATACAGTAAAAGGAAAAGACGGAGGTGAGTACACCGTAGGAGCAGGAGCAAAAATTGTTAGTGACTTTCCATCTGACATACCAGTATACGCAGGCGATGTGCTCACTAGCGGTAGAGCGACTGACAAAGGTGTAACTGTCTACAGTGTTGCTATCAGCAGTACTGACGCATTTGATACTATAGTAAAATACTACAAGAGCGCATTGGCTGCACAGGGGTGGAAAATATCCGCAGACACTACAGTTTCTGGTAGTCATATATACACAGGAGAAAAAGACGACAGAATATTAAGTGTGATGATAATGGCTGATGGGCAGGATAATGGCAAGACCAACATTGTTATATCGCAAGGCAAAAAGTAAAGTTGCATTTTAAAGTGGAAGTGGTATCATATAAGTATGAACAAGATATTCACTTCAACTATAGTAAAAGAAAAAAACATATACATAGCTACATGTTTAGAGTTAGGTGTTGTCTCACAAGGTAAAAATGTTGAAAAAGCACAAGAGAATCTTCAAGAAGCTGTAGAGTTGTATTTAGAAGACTCTAAACATAAAAAAATACCATCACCTTTTATTTTTGTTTCAAAGTTTGAAGTCAATATATAAAGCATGTCAAAGACTTTTTCCGGTAAGTACATTGTAAAGATTTTACTAAAATATTTTGAATGCATTGAGATAAGTCAAAAAGGTAGTCACTTAAAAATACACAGCAATAGTTCAAATAAAAATACTATTGTACCAATGCACACAGAAGTCGCAACAGGAACTTTAAAAGGTTTGTTGAAAATGATAGATATAGAGTATGAAGATTTCTTGCGGCACGCAAAAAGAAAATAATTGAGTACTGGTTTTTTTGTGGAAAATATGTTATCATGTGTGAACGTTCTGTATTCTATGCAATTTTGAGTGTTTTATATTGCCTATTTATGGCTGATATGAAGGAAAAATAGTCAAAAGTGTAGACAGATAATACAGAATGTACAATCAATTAATCGAACAATAAACCGCATGGCAAAAACATCAGTAATAGCAAGATCGCAAAAAACTCCAAAGTTTAGCACTAGAGCAGTTAATCGCTGTTTCAAGTGTGGGCGCAAGCATGGGTTTATGCGTGACTTTGGCGTTTGTCGCCACTGTTTCCGTGAGCTAGCTAGTGAGGGACTCATCCCAGGAATTAAAAAAGCATCTTGGTAAGCATTAAACAATCATAAATATGGATACATTATCAAATGTACTTATCAGCCTAAAAAATGCAGGCGCAGTAAGTAAAGAAAAAATCAATGTGCCTTTTTCAAAGCTCACACTTTCCATCTTAGAAGAGATGAAAAATGAGGGATTTGTAAAAGCTGTACATCCAAACCCATCACACTATAGTATCGAAGTTGTGCTAGCATATGACGACAACAAAGACCACAAAGTGAGAGAGGTAAAACGCATTTCAAAACCAGGTCGAAGAGTGTATTACAAAATAACCGATATAAAAAAGATTAAAAATGGCTTTGGACAAGTTTTCTTGTCTACTCCACAAGGTATCATGACAGGACGCGCAGCGCGTGCTAAAAATACTGGAGGTGAGGCGCTATTTGAAATTTTCTAAATATATGAGTAGAGTAGGAAAACAAATTATCACTATACCAACAGGAGTTGACGTCACAGTCGAAAATAATATTTTAACTGTAAAAGGTCCAAAGGGAACACTGACTCGCACACTACGTGAGGAGGTTACTTTGACTGTAAAAGACGGAAAATTAACAGCTGAACCTAGACGTAATGACAAGTTTGCAAAGTCACTATGGGGAACATATATGTCACTTGCTAAAAACATGGTGGCAGGTGTGGTTACACCTTTTGAAAAGAAACTCATTGTCGAAGGTGTCGGATTCAAATGGAATGTCGAGGGTAAGACCCTTAACATGTCTCTTGGTTTTTCTCACCCTGTAAAATTAAACATACCTGAGAATATAGAAGTAAAAGTAGAAAAACTGGAGCTGACTATAACAGGTAT
Source organism: bacterium (assembly GCA_043717115.1). Classification (GTDB taxonomy): domain Bacteria; phylum Patescibacteriota; class Minisyncoccia; order Phycocordibacterales; family UBA5272; genus JAUPVO01. Next base: position 2,527 of record JAYSXQ010000071.1, read on the forward strand.
AGACAAAGAAGCGGTTACACTTTTCGGTATGCAGATCAAACGCCTAAAGAAACCAGAACCATACAAAGGTAAAGGTATCAGATATCAAGGTGAAGTTATCAGACGTAAAGAAGGAAAGAAGTCCGCATAATTCTATACAGAAAAGATAATAAAAGAAAAAATATGAAAAATCTTAAACTTCAAAAAAGAACACGTACACATAAAAAAATACGCTCTCGCGTATCAGGTACAGAGGCACGCCCTAGATTGGCTGTGTTTCGTTCTAACGAGTACATATACGCGCAACTCATCAACGATGATACAGCAAAAACTGTAGCGGGTACTAGTGATATAAAAACAAAAAAAGGTAGCAAAATAGAGCGCGCTAAAATGGTTGGAACCGCTATTGCAGAAATGGGTAAAAAGTCAAAAGTTACATCTGTAGTTTTTGATCGTGGTGGTTTCAGTTACAAAGGTCGTGTAGCAGCACTAGCCGAAGCAGCTCGCGCTGCAGGATTAGAATTCTAAATATATGAAAGAAGAAGAATCACAAATAAAAACAACAGATATGGCAGAAGAAATAATAGAAACAACAGAGACAACAGAGACAACAGAGACAACAAATACAGTGGAAACACCAGTAGAAGTTGTACCAGAGACAGTAGAAGCTCCTACAGAAACATCAGCAGATACATCAGAAGCACCAGCGGAGGTTGTAGAGACTCCAAAAGAGACTACAGAAACCCCAGCTGAAGTAATAGCAGATGCTGTTGTGCCAGCAGAAGTTCAGTCTGTTTCTGAAAAGAGGGACTTTAGAAAAGACGCTCGTCGCCCTATAGCAGGAGGACGTGGTGGTGCACGCACTGGACGCGGAGCCCCTCGCCCACCTCGCGAGAAGCCAGAGTTCGATAGTAAAACCCTATCAGTGAGACGTGTGACTCGTGTGGTATCAGGAGGACGTAGGTTTTCACTACATGTGACCATGGTCGCAGGTGATAGAAATGGACGTGTTGGACTGGGTACTGGAAAGGCAACAGACACAACAGTTGCTATGGACAAGGCATTAAAATCTGCAAAGAAAAATATGCTAAAGTTTGATATAGATGCAAAGAAAACTATAGTTCACGAAGTAGAGGCAAAATACGACACTGCAAAAGTGTGGATATCTCCGAACAAGGGTAAGGGTCTGATCGCTGGATCATCAGCGCGCGTGATACTGAACTTGGCCGGACTACAAAACGTAACTGCAAAGTTCCACGGTGGTACTAAAAATAAACTTAATAACGCTCGTGCAACTATGAAAGCCTTGGCTCAAATAGCTAAAAAAGCATAAATAGTCGAATATAATATATAAAATAGAATAGAATATAAAACAAATATATGCAAACACACGAAATAAAAAGAGAACATCCAAATAAAAAACAACGACAAGTAGGACGTGGTGGAACACGTGGAAAAACTAGTGGTCGCGGTGGAAAAGGGCAAACTGCACGTGCAGGTAACAAGCGCCGCCCAGCGATGCGCGATATCATAAAAAAGATACCAAAACTTCGCGGACGTGGTGTAAACACTAACAAGGCTTTTCGTCCAAAACCAGTAGCTATCAACCTAATAGACCTAAACATCTATGAGGACGGAGCAGTGGTTAGCCCTATTTCACTAGTAGCTCATGGGCTGCTTGAAATGGAGAAGGGACGTTTTCCAAAAGTAAAAATATTTGCTATGGGAGAATTAACTAAAAAGCTAACTTTTGAAGGAGTTCTATTTTCAGAGCCAGCAAAAGCAAAGCTTGGCATAAAAGAAGAGGTTATAAACAAAGGTGAGTAGTATACTACTGTAGTAAAAACCAAAAAAACATAAAAAGTTCTAGCTTTACAGCTAGTACTTTTTATGTTAATATATCAACAGATGACACTTGAAATACATTTTTATCGTCACTTACTTTTAAAGAGGGAAATAAAATGAATACTAAGAAACAAAATTTTCTTGTAATTTTTGCAAAATTGATATTGGCGACATTGTTCATATTTGCATTTGTAGTTTTTACAAGTATTGCTTCTGCTCAGATACTGCTACCGCAAAGTGAAAATAGCAACAATTATATGTTTAGCTGTAGCATCAGCGACGAAGAGGCGACTATAGTATTTAAAAGTAATACCGCTCGTGGATGTGTAGGAGAGCTGATACGCAGATCTTTAAAACTAGGTCAAAACGGAAAACCTGTAAGCTGTTTTATCGATACTCCAGTTGCCTATTTTGCATTTAAAAAGTTAAATGATGAACCCAACAAAGGTCGGGTACAGTGCATAGTCTCCATACAAGAAGCTGCAAGAGAGTTTGATTTGCCAACTATGAGTCCAGCACCTCAAAAGAAAACAGAACCAAAAAGTAAAGAAGCTAAGTTAAATTACTACTAGTTTTTTCTGTAAAACGAAAACAGATACCCACCTAGAGTGGGTATTTTTATGCTATACTTTTTACATATGGTAGAAGAAATAGAAAAAATAATAAACACAACAGAAAAACAGTTTTTTATTTTCATCGGTCGTAGTGGCTGTGGTAAGGGTACACAGGCCGAGCTACTCAAAACGTATTTAGAATCTAAAAATGAAAATCTAAAAGTTACACATATAACTACTGGGGGAGGATTTAGAGAATTTATAAATAGCGATACATTGTCTGCAAAAAATGCAAAACTTATCAACGATACTGGTGGTTTACAGCCAGAGTTTTTAGCTATATGGAACTGGGCTAATATTTTTATCAATACACTAACAGGTGAAGAGACCGTTATGTTGGACGGTGCACCCAGGAGGTTAATTGAGGTCACCGCATTGCACAGTGCCATTAATTTTTACGGATATGCAAAAGTAAAAGTCGTGTATTTAGATGTTACAGATGATTGGGCTACAAATAGACTGATAGAGAGAGGGCGAGATGATGACAGTACAGCAGAAGAAATACAGAAAAAAATGGACTGGTTCAAAAACGATATATTACCAGTTGTCGACTGGTACAACAACGACCCAGAGTATCAGTTTTTACATATCAACGGCGAACGCAGTATAGATGACATACACAGTGATATTATTTCTAGGATATAGTTTCTAGATTGTAAAAATTGTGTTATTATGTATTTTAAGTAAATATTTTTAAATTAAACATATGGCGATAAAAATAAAAACTCCAGAGGATATAAAAAAACTACGCGTAGCAGCTAGCCGCATAGCTCATGTTTTGCGTGAGACCGCAAAAGAGGTGCGTCCAGGTGTAACCACGAAGTTTTTAGATAAATTTGCATATGATATGATAGTTAAAAACGATGGCGATGTACCGGCATTTTTAAATTATAAACCATACGGTGCACAGTACCCATATCCAGCTAGCGTATGTATCAGTGTTAACGACGAGATAGTACACGGCATACCAGGAGACAGGGTGTTGGTGGAGGGTGATATAGTCAGTTTAGATAGCGGTATAAAACATCAAGGGATGATCAGTGATCACGCTATCACTGTAGCATGTGGTACTATAAGTGACGAAGATGAAACTTTGATAGAAGTTACAAAAAAAGCCCTACTCGCTGGCATACATGCAGCTCTGTGTGGTAACTATGTATCGGATATATCAAAAGCAATAGAAAATAGTATACCGAAAAAATACGGCATAGTAAAAATACTCTCTGGTCACGGAGTGGGTTACGCTGTGCATGAAGAGCCGTATGTTCCAAATTACGATGATGGAACCAGAGGTCCAAAACTAGTACCCGGTATGGTGCTAGCCATAGAGCCGATGGTAAATATGGGAACAGATGATGCCGAGATATGTGATGATGGGTATACATTTGTAACAGCAGACGCTAAACGTAGCGCGCATTTTGAACATACTATACTAATCACTGACGGAAAACCACAGATACTAACTATATAGCATTAACAATATAGACTAACAGTGTAGTTTGTATTTTAAATATAATGAGTTAGGATCATGATATACTAAATGCATGAATATTGAAACAGACTTTAGTCCTAAAATAAGATCAGAACTAGAACTGGGTCAAGATACTACACCTGCGCCAGTATTTAAAACTCCTAGTGAAGAGATAGAGTATTTGAGGAGTCGCATAAGAGAAAAACAGATATTGGCCAAAGACCTACCTAGACAAATAGACATAGAGGATCATGCACAGTCAGTAGTGGCAGAACATCGATCGCTAGCACCCAATCATTTTGCTGATGATGCCGAGCAGTATGAAAAAAAAGTCAGCGGCATAGTGGCGTCACTAGGACACAAAGGTACAGACTCGCACATAACTGAACTAGCCGGTGTCATGCTAGAGCAGGGTGTGCGCATGGCTATAGACATAGCTGAAAAGTTAAAAAGTCCAGAGATAGAGGATGATTTTCACAGATTTTTAATTTCGTATTTACTATCTGGTCATGACGACGAGGCTAGCGGACTGGGTAAATCAGAGTGGAGAGCTTTACATTTAAAACTATTTGAAGTCATACCACCGAGCTTTGATGCGTCTGATGCAAAAAAAGATCCAAAAAATAGTATAGCGATGATGGAGCAGTTATATGCTGCACTGCAGAGCGTTGCAAGTGATCCACAGAATAGCAAAGACAATTACTATGCGCTCGAGATAGCCTTAGCTCAAGACAGTAATGAAGTCGTGTTTTATATAGCCGTACCTACTGAAGTAGAGGCTATACTCGAGAAAACTTTGCAGGGGTATTTCCCTGGCATAGAGGTCAGGGCACATGCAGAGGACTATAATATTTTTCATGACAATGGTATACAGGTCGGAGCTTTTGCTAGTACAACTTTGGGTGCGGCTCTACCGCTAAAGACTTATAAAAATATAGAGGGTGACCCCATATCAGTTATCATGGGGTCTTTTACAAAATTACAAAAGCGCGGTGAGGGTGCGGCGCTACAGATACTAGTACGTCCCGCAGGCGATAGTCTTAAAAAAGACTTTGGAAACTTGCTAGACAATATGCAAAAAAATGGAGATAGTTTTGAAAAAGCAATAAAGAGAGAGTCATTTTTAGGTGGCATGTATTTAAAGTTCAAAGAGTCTGGAGGAGATAAAGATGATAAAGATAAACAAAAAGAAAATGATAAAACGTACAAAGATACCGAACATATAAAACTGATATCAGAAAAAATAAGCAGCACAATAGTGGAGTCTAACATCAGGGTATTTGCTAGTGCTCAGACCGTCGAGCGCGCCAACATTATATTAGGAGATTTAAAGGCCAGTTTTTCTCAATATACTGAGTCTCATGGTAACAGTTTAATTTTTAAGTCAGTAGACAACAAAGACTTTGCAAGTTTGGCACATCAATACATATACAGATTGTGGGATTCTCAGCAGTCATTGCCTCTAAATTTTTCTGAACTAGCTACTCTGTATCATATACCAGTATACATAAAAGACTTTGCTCAAGTAAAATCCGCAAAGATGACCACTGGAGCTGCACCACTTGATCTGGATCAGTCTGGTATATATCTAGGTACCAACGACTACAGAGGTATAAAAACAGAGGTGCATTTTAAGGAGGAGGACAGACTTCGTCACATGTATGTCATAGGTCAAACAGGAACTGGAAAGTCTGCATTTTTAACTAGTATGATAGTACAAGACATCATGAATGGTGACGGGTGTTGTTTTATAGATCCGCATGGGGATGATGTTATGAAAATACTTGCCAACATCCCACCAGAGCGATATGACGACGTGGTGTATTTTGACCCCAGCTATACAGCTAGACCTATGGGACTGAACATGCTCGAGTATGACAAGGACAAGCCAGAACAAAAGACTTTTGTGATCAATGAACTACTCGGTATTTTCAACAGATTGTTTGATATGAGGGCCCAAGGAGGGGCAGGATTTGAAGCCATGTTTCGTAACACCGCACAGCTAGTGATGGAACATCCAGAGAGCGGTAACACACTACTCGAGCTATCGCGTACGCTATCTGACAAGGATTTTCGGGATTATAAATTATCCAAAAATAAAAACCCTATCGTGCATCAGTTTTGGAAAAACGCTGAATCTACAACCGGTGAGCAAGGACTTTCTAATTGGGTTCCATTTATTAACAGTAAAATAGACCCGTTTTTGAGCAATGACATAATGCGCCCGGTGGTGGCTCAGGAAAAATCGTCTTTTAATATACGTGAGATCATGGATACGAAGAAAATATTTTTAGTGAACTTATCAAAAGGAAAACTTGGCGAGCAAAACTCCTACTTGATAGGTCTGATACTGGTGGGCAAGTTTTTACAAGCCGCTCTGGGACGCGCTGACAGTGCAGAGCGCCCACCTTTCTATCTATATATAGACGAGTTTCAAAACGTAACTACTCCGAGTATCGCTCAGATACTCTCCGAAGCTAGAAAGTATAAACTATCACTAAACGTAGCACATCAGTTTATAGGGCAATTACCAGATGACATAAAAAGTGCAGTGTTTGGTAACGTGGGATCAAAAGTTACGTTTCGTGTGGGACCAGACGATGCGGCCTATTTAGAAAAAGAGTTCACGCCAGAGTTTTCAAGTGGCGATATCATGAAAATAGAAAACCTGAACTGTTATGTAAAGCTACTATCTAATAGCACCCCACAAAAACCGTTCTCAATGAAAACAAAGTTCGCTCCAGTTGGTAATCCAGACCAGGTAGAGATGTTAAAACAGATGAGCTATATGAAGTACGGTCGTGATCGCGCTGAGGTAGAAGAGGAGATAATGGGTAAGTATAATGTATAATTATCATATATAAATAAGGGGGTAGTTGCAAAAAAGTCTAAAATAAGGTAGTATATGATCTACATATGTCAACAGAAACAGTTAATTTAAATATAGATAATCTTATAAAACTTGGTGCCCATTATGGATATACCCGTACTCGCCGCCATCCATCTACAAAAAGCTACGTGATAACATCACAAAACGGTGTTGATTTTATTAATCTCGATAAAACAGTTGAAGACTTTTCATCGGCTATTACTTTTTTAAAGTCCGTAGCAGCAGCTAATAAGCAAATACTTTTTGTAGGTACAAAACCAGAGATCAGACAAATAGTAAAAGAGATAGCACTATCAATCAATCAGCCATATATAGCAGACAGATACATCGGTGGAGCTATTACAAACTTTTCACAAATCAAAAAGAGAATAGAGAAACTACATGACTTACTATCTAAAAAAGAAAAAGGTGAGTTAGCGGTGTATACAAAAAAAGAGCAAGGTCTAATACAAAAAGACATAGAGAGACTAGACAGAAACTTTGGTGGACTATCAAACATCAACGGTCTACCAGGAGCGATGGTTATCGTGGATGCTAGAAAGGAACATATGTGTATTGCCGAGGCTGTACGTATGGGTATACCGGTTGTCTCACTTGCAAACACTGACTGCGATATACGTGATGTGGACTATCCTATCATGTGTAATGACGGAGCACCATCTGTTGTGCGTGAGATACTAGAGACTATAAAAAGATCAGTCTACTAATTCAGTTTACTAATTCATCGAATTCTAATTAATAAATTTATTTAAAATTTAAAAGCTTATCTAAAAAAACACTATGGACATCATAAAAACATTACGTGAAGAAACAGGTTTATCATTTGCACAGATAAAAAAAGCATACGATGAGGCTGCGGGAGATGTAGAGAAAACACGTGAGATTTTACGTGGCTACTCAGCAGAACAGGCTGATAAAAAGTCTGATCGTGAATTAGCTGCGGGAACGGTAGCTAGTTATGTACACTCAACAGGACTGATGGGGTCCATGGTCTCTCTCGGCTGTGAGACGGACTTTGTAGCAAAGAACGACGAGTTCAAGGCTTTTGCATATGATATAGCTATGCACGTATGCGCTATTGGAAATGACAACATAGAAGAGTTACTAAAAGAATCATTTGTAAAAGACGGTGACTATACAGTAGAAGAGAAAATCAACGGTGCTATACAAAAGTTTGGTGAAAATATAAAGATAACTAATGCAGTTAGATTGAGTATTTAGTCCTATATTTATTTTTGATTTAACTACAAAACACACATGATATCAAATATCATAAACAGTTCATACACTATTCCTAGTTTCTTTTTACTAATAATGACTGTTTGTGTTGTGTACGCAGTAGCTTTAGTTTTTAATCAGTATAGATTCTTATCTACCAATGACGTGGATATATCAAAACATTATGATGCTTTAGCTATGTTTTTTATAACTTGTGACTCACTGTTAAAGTTTTTCTTGCGTAGAATTGTAAGGATAAGGAGACTGTTTTCGCATTATGTAGTGCTCAGTTTCTTAAAGTTTTTAGATATACTACAAAGTCAGATGCAGAGATTGTACAGTTTTATGAGGGGTTATTTTGTAAAGAAATCCATCGAAAACAAGTCTCTGGTAGTGCATTTCTGGGACCACCTTAAACATTATAAGAGAGAGATAGACAGCGAAGATAAAGACACTATATAGTTTCCTGCTTAATTTATATTATTTTTAGTACAAGTTTTTCAATTGTTTTTTCGGTCAATATGTGATAGTATATACTAATTGCCACTTTAGCTCAGTTGGTAGAGCAACGGTTTTGTAAACCGTCGGTCGTCAGTTCGAATCTGACAAGTGGCTCCATTTATGAAACTAGACTACTCACGTTATATAGTATCACTGATTATTACTATCGCTATATTTTCGACGGCATTTTATATGTCTAACTACTTTTCAGATAAAAAAATTAATAATATAAAATCAATACAAGAGAGCATCGCAGTTGATATACTCTCCAACGAGACACAGTTTTTATTAAAAGAAGTCTCGTGCAGCAGTGAAAGTTTCAATGCTACAGCAGGACAGCTAAATGAGCTGGGTGAAAAGGTAACTTATACAGAAAATCAGCTTGGTAGTACAGATGGTTCTGTCATATACTTAAAAAAATACTACTCACTACTCGAGATAAAGGATTACTTGCTCAGTAAACGTGTAGCAGAAAAGTGTAGTGTCACACAACAGCCTATTTTTATGATTTACATGTATACTAACAACACATCGGCATGTAGTGATTGTAGTAAACAGGCAGCAATACTCGCTAGACTGCGTGACATATATCCTGATTTACGTATATATACTTTTGATTATGATTTAGAGCTAGCGCCTATAGACACATTAAAGAAAATATACAAAATAGAAAATAATAAAGAGAGTACTTTCCCTATTTTAGTGATAGAGGATAAACCTTACTATGGATTAAAATCAATAGAAGACTTAAAGAAACTGTTACCAGACAGACTGAAGGAGGCTACTAGTACAGATACTGTCATAAATGCAAAGGCAACTACGACTATTAAAAAATAGTCTATACTAAATATGTTATTCACAATAGACAGCATAGCAAAGTTTCTACTGTACCCGTTTATTTTCATATCGTTGTATTTTCAGATTTTCATGTTGTATAATTTTCTTGGTAATAAGAAAAAAATGGAACAAGAAGAATCAGAACTCGAAGACCACTTTCCTTCAGTAACTTTTTTAGTACCAGGTTGGAACGAGTCTAAAACTATAGGTATTACTATTGATTCTATATTTGCACTAGACTATCCATCCGAAAAGTTACAAGTAGTGTTTATAGACAATAACAGTACAGATAATACAAAAGAGATAGCACAAAAATATGTAGACAAATACGAAAACTTTACTTATCTGTTTGAAAGTAAACAAGGTAAACATCATGCTATGAATCAAGGGTTGGAACATGTAAATGGTGATTTAGTAGCGTGTTTAGACGCTGACTCGACATTGGCACCCAATTCTATGACTGTTGCGGCGCAGTATTTTAAAGATCCACAAATCATGGCACTCGCTAGCTGTATGCAACTGCGTGATATAAAAACAGTGTGGCAGAGATCGCAAGCTGTAGAGTATATGCTGAGTATTTTCTGGCGCAAGGCCTATAGCGCAATAGATGCTATACAGGTTATGCCCGGACCATTTTCTGTTTTTAGAAAAAAAGTTTTTGATGAACTGGGTAATTACAAATCAGCCCACAATGCTGAAGATTTTGAGATGACACTCAGGTTACATAGAAATAATTATAAGATAGCTAATGCACACAAGGCATATGTGTACACTGTCGGACCTGCAACACTGAGGGGCTTAATCCGTCAGCGCGTTAGATGGATCAGAGGATTTTTAGAAAATGCCTGGGACTATAGAGATATGTTTTTTAAAAGTAAGTACGGACATTTTGGATTATTTACTTTACCCATGGCTGCAGTTTTTATATTCTACGTATTGTACGCTGTAGGGTACACGGTATTAAAATTCATCGATATATGGTACATAAAAATATCTAACTTTTTAGCTGTTGGTCCACATATACCAAAATTAGATTTTGATATTTTCTATATCAGTACAGATGTATTTTTCTTTCAAGCTATGTTTTTACTGACTGTGATGGCTTTTGTTTTGCTAACCTCACGTCAAATATCCCAAGACAAAAATCCTATTATGCCTAACTTTGCAATATATTTTTTACTTTATCCATTTGTAGCGCCTATATTTATATTCATCGCAGTGTTTAAGTTTCTATTTAAAACAAAAAATACTTGGGCACTACAGGATACAAAAGTAAATAACCCATAATATTAAATGTATTTTGAAAAGGAGTAGTTTTATGCTATACTTGTACAGTATGACAACAGAAGCAGCATTACTTATCGCAAAAAGCATTACCATTTTAGGTATGCTATCAACAGCTCTCGGACAGGGCTATCTTATTGGCAAGGCACTTGAGGCTATAGGGCGCAATCCAGAAATGGAGGGTTCCATATTTTCAAAAATGATCGTGGGTGTAGCGATGACAGAGACGACGGCGATCTTTGCGTTCGTGGCATTTTTCCTTCTCAAAGCATAGTTTTGATTATTTAAAATTAATTTTATTAAAAATAGTTTAGTTAAAGTTTAGCATTAGTTTGGATTTAGGTTTCTTTAGTTTGTTGATAGTTAGATAGTATTTTATGGATTTCATTTACTCGATATTACAATCAATAGGGTTCAATTGGCATGTTGCACTTGCTAATTTTATCAATTTTCTGATTATACTTTTTATTTTAAATAAATACGTATTTAAGAAAATGATTAACCTAGTCACCGAGCGTGACTCGCTAATTCGTGACGGACTATCCAATGCTCAGAATGCCGAGAAAACATTATTAGCAGCAAAGGAAACCGGAGAGAACATAATCACAGACTCGAAAAGCGCAGCCAACAAAATAATACTCGATAGCACCAGCAAAGCAGAGTCTTTGGCTCGTGATATAGAAACTGAGGCGCATAATGACATAGAAAACTTAAAGAAAAATCTAAATGATAAAACTACAAAAGTAGAATCAGAAGTAGAAGCTCAGTTTCAAAAACATTCTTCTGTGCTACTTGTTAACTTGTTAAAGAAAACTTTGACCGATAATCTAAACGAGGACAATCACGACCAGTTTGTGAAGACGCTCCTACAGAAAAGATCTTCACAGTAGAAATAAACATATAAAAATATATGAATGCATTAGATCTAGCAAAAGTTTTTATAAAATACGAGAACAACACTAGAGAGATACTCTCTCTAGTGCAAAGATACAAATTAGAAAGTTTACTTCCGGCGGTTATTGTTTATTTAGAAAAGCTAAGTACTCAAGAGAGTAATAGAAACATGGTTGTAGTAGAGTCAGCATTCCCGCTCAGTGAAAACTCAAAATTATCTATAGAAAAAATGATAAAGATGAAAATAGATGAACAGAAAGTAGATTCAAAATTAATAGCTGGGTTCAAAATTTATACCAGAGACCATATAGTAGATGCCAGCCTCGACACATTATTAGCACCATTTGCAAAAGCAAATATATAGTAAATAAAACAGCAAGAAATTAACAAAAACATATGTCAGTAGAAAAAATAGTACAGGATTTGAATAATATAATAGAAAGTACAAACAGCGATATACAAACTCGTAGTGCTGGATCTGTGGCACGCGTTGCAGACGGTATAGCTACTGTGTATGGGCTGACAGATGTAGCTAGTATGGAGATGCTCGATTTTGAGTCTGGTGCTCGTGGTATAGCTTTTAATCTAGAGATAGATAACGTAGGTGTAGTTATAATAGAGGGAGCAGATATGGTCCGTGAAGGTGATAGGGTAATGAGAACGAATACTATATTATCTATCCCTATGTCGGATGATATAGTAGGTCGTGTAGTTGATCCACTGATGCGTCCACTAGACGGCAAGCCTGCTATCAGTTCCAGTCACACTGAACTAGTAGAAAAAGTAGCACCGGGTGTGATGGCACGTGAACCAGTGAACGTGCCTATGCAAACGGGAATAAAAGCAATAGATGCACTCATTCCTGTTGGACGTGGACAACGTGAACTGATTATCGGTGACAGACAAACTGGTAAAACCACTATTGCTATAGACACTATTATCAACCAAAAAGGTAATGGCGTAGTCTGTGTGTATGTTGCTATAGGACAAAAAGAAAGTAAGATAGCACAAATAGCAGAAAAGCTAACTCAAGCTGGTGCTATGGAGTACACTACTATCGTGCTCGCTGGTGTATCAAAAGGTGCAGCCAGTTCATATCTCGCCCCATACTCAGGCGTTGCAGTGGCGGAGTATTTTATGAATCAAGGAAAAGACGTTTTGGTTATATATGACGACCTATCAAAACATGCTATAGCGTATCGCGAGATGTCACTACTGCTACGTCGTCCACCAGGGCGTGAGGCGTACCCGGGAGATGTGTTTTACTTGCACTCCAGACTGCTCGAGCGTGCATGTAGACGTAATGCGCAAAATGGTGGGGGGTCTATCACTGCGTTACCGATCATCGAGACTCAGGCTGGCGATATATCGGCCTACATACCTACAAATGTCATATCCATAACAGATGGACAGATATTTACAGACTCAGGACTGTTCTATCGTGGCATCAGACCGGCTGTGGATGTGGGGTTGTCAGTTTCTCGTGTGGGATCATCAGCGCAGTTAAAACCAATGAAGAAAAATGCAGGATCGATGAAGTTATCTCTCGCTCAATACAGAGAACTAGAAAGTTTCTCACAGTTTGACTCAGACCTAGATGCAACTACAAAGGCGACCCTGGAGAGAGGTAAGAGAACAGTAGAAATGCTCAAGCAGTTAAACGCCAGCCCTATGTCTGTAGGTGCGCAAGTAGTGTCTATATATGCAGTGAACAAGGGTTATGTGGATACTATAGCAGTAAATGACGTGGTGAATTTTGAGTCCAAGTTACAGTCTCATATGCAATCAGTGCATGCAGACCTGATAAAGAAAATAAGTCTAGACTGGAACGATGATATAGAGGGTGAACTAAAAACTGTGCTTGTGGACTTTGTAAAAGAGTATGCAAACTAAAGCCATAAAACAGAAAATAAAATCAACAGGCAGTATAAAGAAAATCACTCGTACTATGGAGATGGTGTCTGTGGCGAAAATGAAAAAAGCGTTAGGTATTGCAGATGGCTACAAAGCATTTTTAGAAGAAGCAAAAAATATATTGTCTATTTTGTCTGATGCAAAACTAGAGTCTGTGTATACGCAAAAAAATAATAGTAATAAGACCTTGATCATTATTATCGCTGGACAAAAAGGACTGTGCGGTGGTTTTAATACTAATATATACAAAGAGGTCAACTCTCTGGTGCGTTCTATAGCAGGTCACAGTTTTGATTTTATATCTGTGAATAAATACGCTGAGAAAATAGCTAAAAAATTCATACGTAATGATGAAAAGTTAGAGACTAAAAACCAGAACGTTTTACTGGCTTCATACATAGAAAAGAAAATTACACCTACTCATATACACTCTGTACTGAAAACAGTAATTGCTGGATATGTAGAAAAAAAATACAGTCAAGTTTATGTAGTCTATACTGATTTTACAAATGTTAACACACAAAAAGTACAAAGTTTTAAACTGTTACCATTTTCTGAAGAGAAAATAGATAAAATAAAAAAGACTACTCAAAAAGTTAATACAAATAACTATCTATTTGAACCTACTCAATCCGATGTCTATGACAAAGCCATATCTCTGGTACTGCATCATGTTGTATCTGCCGCTATAGAACGCTCACTAGCTGCTGAGCATGCTGCGCGTATGATGGCTATGAAGACTGCTACTGACAATGCTAGTGATATGTTGGGCGATTTAAAATTATACTATAACAAGGTACGTCAGGCTGCGATAACCCAAGAAATAGCCGAGATTAGTAGTGGTGCTATGGCACTTGCAAAGTAGTTACGTTCGCGTTTAGAGCTTTATTATGTTATAATATCCCCATCTTTATATAAAAATATGAACACGGAAATAAAAACAGAAGCAAAAAATATCGCTAAGAATACAGGTAGAATAACACAGATCATAGGACCAGTTATAGACGTAGCATTTGAGGGTATATTACCAGCACTTAAAAATGCACTTACTATAACTCATGAGGGGCACACTATAACGCTCGAGGTAGCAGGACATCTAGGACTATCCGAGGTGCGCACCATAGCAATGAGTAGCACTGACGGACTAGCACGCGGTATGGCAGTTACGGACACCGGCGGGCAGATTAGCGTACCAGTTGGGCCTGCTGTACTTGGGCGTATGTTCAATGTAACAGGAGACGCGATAGACGGAAAACCAGAACTAGTCAATCCTAAAAAATACGGCATACATCGTGAGGCTCCAAAGTTTGAAGATCAATCTACAAAGGCAGAAGTATTAGAAACTGGTATAAAGGTCATCGACTTGATATGTCCATTTTTAAAAGGTGGAAAGGTTGGTCTGTTTGGAGGGGCTGGAGTAGGTAAAACAGTGGTTATACAGGAACTGATCAGAAACATAGCAGCTGAGCACAGCGGATACTCTATTTTTGCTGGAGTGGGTGAGCGTAGTCGCGAGGGTAATGATCTGTATCGTGAGATGGAAGAGTCAGGTGTACTAGATAAAACAACTCTTGTTTTTGGGCAGATGAATGAACCGCCAGGAGCTAGGGCTCGAGTTGCACTATCAGCGCTGTCTATGGCGGAGTATTTTAGAGATGAGGAGCAGCGTGACATATTGCTGTTTGTAGATAACATATTTCGTTTTACTCAGGCCGGGTCCGAGATATCAGCGTTACTTGGTCGTATGCCATCTGCTGTGGGTTATCAACCGACACTCGCTACCGAGATGGGTCAATTACAAGAGCGTGTAGCCAGTACTAAAAACGGATCTATAACTAGTGTGCAGGCAGTGTACGTGCCAGCGGACGACCTGACTGATCCAGCACCAGCTACGACTTTTTCTCACTTGGACTCGACAGTCTCACTGTCTCGTCCATTATCAGAACTGGGTATATATCCAGCTGTTGATCCACTGGACTCGACTTCAACTGTGTTATCTCCAGAAATAGTCGGAGACGAGCATTATGCTGTTGCTCGTGGTGTACAGAAAATACTGCAAAGGTATAAAGACCTCCAAGACATCATCGCTATTTTAGGTATGGATGAGTTATCAGATGAGGATAAAAAAACAGTTTCTCGTGCCCGTAAAATACAAAAGTTCCTGTCACAGCCATTTTTCGTTGCTGAGCAGTTCACTGGTGCACCAGGAGTGTATGTGAAATTGAGTGATACAGTGCAAAGCTTTAAAGAGATACTAGACGGTAAACACGACGATGTGCCAGAGCAGGCATTTTACATGAAGGCAGGTATCGACAGTGTGCTAAAGAGTCTGGAGAAGTAATCTGGTTCATAAAATACTCACAAATATTGTATACTATAACTAGTATATGAGAATACTAATTGCAGAAGATCAAGAAAAACTTGCAAAAGCTCTAAAAAAAGGTTTAGAGAATATTGGATATTCTGTTGATGTCGTGCATGATGGAGCATCTTGTATTAGAAGAGTCTTGGCGACGCCTGAGAATTTTGATATAATTTTACTAGACATAATGTTACCTGAAGTAGATGGTATAACTGTTTGTAAAAAACTTCGTAAAGAAAATATTCGTACTCCAGTACTCATGCTTACGGCCAAAGACGCATTGGACGATAAAATTACTGGATTAGACACTGGAGCTGATGATTATATGACTAAACCTTTTGAATTTGATGAGCTGACTGCTCGTATCAGATCGTTGCTACGAAGACCAAAAGAAGTTTTGAGTACAGAACTTTCAGGAGCTGACATAAAACTAGATACAATAAGTCGCGCTACATATAAAAATAATAAAGAGATTAAATTAACTCTAAAAGAGTTTTCTATTTTAGAATTCCTAATAAGAAACAAAAACCAAGTTGTAAGTAGAGACAAAATCATTGCTCATGTTTGGGATTTTAACTACGACACTTTTTCAAATATTGTAGATGTGCATGTTAAAAATCTGCGAAAGAAAATCCAAAATCAAGATGAAAATATCTTAGAAAGCGTTCACGGTATCGGGTATAAATTTAATGATTAATATGAAAATATTTAAAATACGAGATAATATTTTTGAAAAAGCTAGACTAATGCTAACTTTTTATTATGTTTTAATAATGTTTTTAATTATTATAATTTTTTCTGGTGCGTTTATGTATGCGGTCGACGCTAAACTAAGAGAAACTTTTGATAATCAAATAATAGTTACGGAAACAGAAGATCCTATACAAAATTTTTCTTATAACATTAAGATTATATTGTATACAATAGACAGTATACTTTTATTAGTTGTTACGGTTGGTAGCTATTTCTTAGCTGGTAGAACATTAAGACCTATTAAAGATAGTATGGAATCTCAGAAAAGATTTTTAAATGATGTGTCCCATGATTTACGTACACCTCTAGCTATTATGACTACTAGTTCTGAAGTTTCTCTGAGCGACAAGAATATAAATCTGATTGATATGAAGGAGGTAGTAAAAGACAATTTAGATGAGATTAAAAAAATGAGTAAAATGGTTACGGATTTGCTTCTTGTCGCGAGAGGTGAGCGTATCGGTAAAAGTTTTATAAATATAAATTTGTCTGAGCTAGTCATAAATGTCTCTAAGAAATTTGAAAAGATTACTCTTAAAAAAGGTCTTGTATTAGATACTGATATAAAAAATGATATTTATTTATATTGTAATCAAAGCGAAATAGAAAGAGTTTTACAAAATTTATTAAAAAACTCTGTTAATTACACAAATAAAGGGTCTATAAAAGTGTCGCTATTTAAAGATATACACAACGCTATCAACTTAGATATTGAAGATACTGGCGTTGGTATAGATAAAAAAGATATGCCGTTTGTTTTCGATAGATTTTATAAAGCAGAACATAGTAGACATGACAACTCCGGATCAGGGTTAGGGCTCTCTATTTGTAAAAATATAATAGAAAATCACAACGGGTCTATAAAAATAGAAAGTACAAAAAATGTTGGTACAAAAGTATCTATAATATATAAATATGAAAAATAAATATAATTAACCTTATGCTTAAATTTCAAATTTTTATATCAGCTATTTCAGGTACACAAGTAGTTACTATACTACTTGTACTGATTTCTACTCTGCTACTGCTACTTGGCTATAAAAAAGATTTTTATAGAATATTTTTTGCTATGACTTTAGCTGCGACAATAACTTTTTTACTGAAACAACTGTTTAAAATTCCCAGACCAGAAAATATGCTTATAATAGAAGACGGCTTTAGGTTTCCTTCTGGTCATGCGACTATGGCAGGAGTAGTGTCAACTATAGTTTTTGTATATGCTTATAAACATATTAAAAATAAAAAGTTGCGATATTTTGTTTATATATTTTCATTTGTCTGGTTAGTATTAGTTTCTTATTCTAGAATATATTTGCATGTTCATTACCTTATTGACGTTATAGTTGGTGGATTAGTAGGAGTTTTGAGTACTCTAATAATAATGAAAATATATAGACATTTTAATTACTATAATTAATTCATAATTTCTTCATAAGAATAATATATAATTACTCTATTGCAATTACTAATTATGTCTAATCTTAAAAGTTTAGTCAAAAGTCTTTGTAATATATTATTCAATAAACAAATTTATGCACAAAATAAAAAACACAATTGCGATTACAGGTATGCTTTTAGCGTTAGGTACAACAGCTTTTGCTCAAAATACCACTAGCCCTTCATACGAAGATTCACTAAAAGCTGCAAAAGCTACTTTACAAGCTGATTATAGTCAATTAAAAATAGATAGAAATGTCTTAGAAAAAGCAACTAAAGCAAAAGATACTACTGCCATTGCTTCTGCTAAAGTTTCAATCAAATCTGATAAAACTAAAATCAAAGAGGATATAAAGACCATTTCAGATATTAAAAAATCTCATATGAAAAAAGAGAGTAAAAAAATGAAAGACACAGAAATTGAGAATAGTAAAAAAGATGATAAAGTCTCAACAAGTACTAAAAGATAATTCACTTTTAAAATTAAAAAAACCATAGAAATATGGTTTTTTTAATTCATGCTATAATCAGCATTATGGTAAACATAAAACTATATTTACATTAAGTTTAGTAAATAATATGAACAGCAAACTTTTAAGAAAAATAACTATAAAAACAACTAAACAAATAACGCTATCTATAATGATTAGCTTTTTGTTTATGAATAGTTTATTTGCACAATTAGATAGTGTTATGGATTTTGTAAGTACGAATAGAAAAATCGTCGCTCTGACTTTTGATGCAGACTTGAGTCCATACATGCTAAAAGAATTAAAAAGTAGAAAAGTCAAATCTTGGTATAGTCAAAAAGTCATTGATGTTTTAATAAAAGAAAAAGTTCCAGCTATTCTCACCCATCTTTTACAGAACATTGCTATAATTTAAAAGCAAATAAAGAAATTGATGATAAATATCAAATCACTAAGACTGATCAACTACTAAAGAAAAATGCTACAAATACTACTAACTATTTTAGATTCCCCGGGTTATGTTATGACAAAGAAGACGTCAGTGTTGTAAACAAATACGGAGACATTGTAATTGGCGGTGATGTATTGGCAGGAGACGGTTTTCAGAAAGATAAGAACAAGATAGTTAGAAATGTGGTCAGTAAAGTTAAACCCGGTAGTATAGTAGTACTACATATGATGGGCGGACCAAATGCACCAAAAACAGCTGAGGCTTTATCTATAATTATTGAAAAATTAAAAGACAAAGGCTATCAATTTGTAAAAGTAAGCGATTTACTAAAATAAACTCATATTTTATTCATAACTTTACTTTATAATTAAAATATTAAAAATAAGACATTAATAAAATTATAAACAATATGCTAAATATAGCTTTTAGAGCCGCTTAACAAAGATTTTAAAAGTGCTATAATTTAAATATGGATGATTTTAAATTACACAGTACACTTGAGAGAAATGATGTTCGAGTAGAAGAAAAACTTTTATTAGTAAAAGACAACCCAGCTGTAGTTTTTACTTTACCTAAAATGACATTTGGTGAGGGTCGCCAGTCTCGAGTCAGTGCACTTGAAATTAGAAAATTAGATGGCACTATCAGAAAAGTTATATGGAAAAGGTGTGGTGTCTCAAAAAGTCTCACTCATGACGAAGCAACAGAACTGTGTAGTAGAGTATCTCCATACAGAGAGGTACTAAAATCATACGGCTGGGAAGTGCCACAAGTCTATCATTCTGAACCAGTAGTACTTGATGGTGAGAGTTTGATATTTTCATATGAGCAGTTAATTTCCGTTTATGATGCAGAGAGGATGTTCAAAGATTCTAATACTATGCATTTTGAGAGATTTGCAGTCATTAAAAAAGTCTTACAAGTTTTACTTAATGATAAACATCAAAAATTAGAGAGAAAGTCACTTATGGGCACTGAGTTAAGTGTTCTACCTTATGGTATAGATTTAAAACTAGGGAACTGTATATTAGACGGGGCGGGGGTTTTGTATTTTATAGATTTCTTTGGACCAAAAGAATTGACTGACTCTTTAGAGTGGAAAAGTTATAGTACTAAACTAGATAGCTTGTCATCAGAGAGTCTAAAAGTCATATGTGCAACCAGAGAAGGGTGTATACTTAGAATGTTACGATTGTCTTTGTCGTATTTACCAGACCATTCACAATCCGATTTTTATCGTAAAAGTTTTGTAGAAATGATTTTCACGTGCGATCTACCACAAATAGAAAAAGACTTTATACTTAATCAAATAGCCGCAGACTTTCCATTACTCGATATAATCTACGAAGAAAAGAAGGTCTAGTACGTTTTTTTGTGATCTCACAGAGAATCGAACTCTGATTACTGCCTTGAGAAGGCAATGTCCTAACCGTTAGACGATGAGACCAATTTTTAATATTTTGTCCTTTACTTCACCATTATAACACAAGTATATAAAGTATGCAAAAACCTATATAAAATAAAGGTTTTATATAGGTTTTTACTATATAATACTTGACAAACTATTTATAATATGCTATGCTGTTTGACAAGTGGGACGTAGTTTGATAGAGTTAGAGGCGTTCACTCAAAAAACAGACCAGACAGTTCGCAGAGCTCATACTGCGATATTATGACAAAACAATTCTACAAAATCGGTGCGGTGTTTGCATTTTTACCAATATTTGCAATACCAGCAACTGAAATAAATAGTATCCCGAGTGCTACCACAACTAATAATGTTGTAGCGGTTACGATAGAGGATACACGTTCACAACGTGCTTCACAGATAGACAAGTATTTTAAGGACAGATCAATGCCATTAAATGGCCAGGGTATGAACTTTGTACTAACAGCGGAGAAGTATGGACTAGACTGGAGACTATTGCCTGCTATCGCAGTGCGTGAGTCGTCAGGAGGAAAGAAAGCATGTTACAACAACCCATTTGGTTGGGGATCATGTAAGATAAAGTTTAACAATTATAACGAAGCGATAGAGTCAGTGGGTAAAAACCTAGGAGGTGTTAATAAAAACACAGCTAGATACTATGCTCAAAAGTCTACGCTTGAAAAGTTATATTATTATAACGGAACAGTTGTTCCTAGTTACCCAGGTGAAGTGGTGAAAATCATGGAGAAAATGGGTAATGTGGAGATAGACACTGAACTTGCTGTTAAGTAATTTCAAAAGTCTATAGACTTAAATTAAATATAAATACAAAAGAGCGCGCCTACG
>JAYSXQ010000072.1:0-8049 GCA_043717115.1 bacterium
AAGAGAATCAAAAGAAACTGGTAACAGTGCTGTGGATACAATAATGGAAATATCTAAAAACCCTATGGTGCGAGACATCGCCCGTACAGCAACTCGCGCTGCTATGCGCGGTATACTTGGCATGCTGACAAAGAAATAGAAAATGGTGCAACTACTTTTTAATATCCGCTAGTGTGAGGGACTTGGCTTGACCTGAAAACATACGGGCTAGACGTATGTTTTGTATACGTACACGTTTTAGGTTTACTATAGTTAAGTTCAATGCATTTAACATGCGGCGTATCTCATGTTTTTTACCTTCAGTAATGACTATGTTTATAACATGACCTTCGTCGTTAATGGTGACTCTTTTTACTGGATTGTATTTTTGCTCTTGAGTTGTGATACCAGCTAGCAGTATGCGCTCCACACGAGGTGTGGCTTTTTCACGCACTTGGACAACGTACTCTTTTTCAATTTTAGATTCTGGGTTAAGTAAATAGTCCACGATGGTGTGGTCGTTGGTGTATATCAGTAACCCTTCACTGTCTTTGTCTAGTCTGCCAACAGGGTGTAGACCTACTAATAACTCTTTGTCTTTTAGTCCAGTGACTTCACCTTTTGGTTTATAGTACAGGGCATAGCGCAAGTCTTTTGTCTCAGCTATGAACTCTATCTTGTCTCCAGCAAATACTTTTTGACCCAAAAGGCCACGCTTGCCATTAACTTTTACTTTACTTTGCTGTATGTATGTGTCTGCCTCGCGACGAGAACATAACCCAGCATCTGCGAGGGCTTTGTTCAGTCTGATATCGTTTGTAGCGTTTATTATTTGCATTTTATTTACAAGAAAATTATATATAGAATTATAATGTATCTTTTACTATTAGAACTTTTCTTACACTTAGTATACTACATATTATAAAAGTTATCATAATTGCCATCATGTTACCACCAGCAAGTATAATCACCGCAGAGATGGCTGGTACTACCGCATTTGCTATAGTACGTATATTTGCAAATAATGAAATGGATGCCACGTCAGTTGAGTGTACCTTTTTGAAAAAATAGGTGTAGCTCATAGCTTCTAGCATAGCTGCACCGATACGTGAAAATGCTAAAAACGCTGCCCACACCAAAACACTTTTTGTAGTTATAAATGGAAATATAGCACAAGATAAAAGTATAATTACTAGTCCGATTATCATCATTTCTTTTTCTCCTAGTTTTGTATCGGCTAATACTCCTAACTCATAAGGTAATATCACAAACGGTATGAGCGCAAATGGCAATATAACACCCAAGTACTGGCCAGTAGTCAGTCCTATGGTGTTAACTAGATATAGAGGTGTATACACAGCCATAATGGCAAAAAATCCTTCTAAAATGAGCACTGCTACCATCACTCCAGTTAAGTTTCTGTCTTTAGATATTTTGGCTAGTACTCCTATTACATTTACTTCTTTATATTTTGGTTCTGGTATATGTGCAAAGAAATGCCTTATCAAAAAAGCAATTGGTATGAGTGTGAGCGCGGAAAATATATAAACATATTCAAAACCTCCTTGCGTTAGCAATAAACTACATACAAGAGGAGACAATAATATACCAAAATTAAGTAATGTTAAAAATACACCACGCACTGAGCCAGTATTATCATTTTTTATATCGTGCACACCTTTGAACTCTTCTATAAATATATTAATAGTAGAATATAGTAGTGTAGAGAAAATTATAAACGACGTAAATAGTAATACTACAAAAATAGGATTAGAAACAAACCCCAGCAAAAGAACTGAAAAGAAATTGAGTGTCAAAAACAGAAGAGTAGTTTCATAATTGTGATACTTGTGTAGAAACTTACTCAGATAAGTACTGGCAATAAATGTCAGTGAAAAAGCCCCCGCAAATAAAAAACTTATTTGTGAGCTAGTAAAAAACTGCTGCAAAAAAGTAGAGTTAGTATATAACGGAACAGCAAAATGTAATGCATATAATATAGTAACCGCAAAACTGACTATTAGTAATTTCCTTTTCGTTTTCTCATCAGTCATAGTGATTAGTATATCATTCTAAACTGTGATTATTATTGGCATAATCACAGGCTTTTTAGCTGTACGTTGTACTAAAAACTTTGCTATTAACTCTTGTACTAGTATGCGTATAGGATCTATTTCTATACGCTCTGTTTTTTCTAGGTGACTTTCTATAGCCTCTTTTATAAGTGTGCGCGCATCGTAGAGTAGCTCTTGGGATTCTTTTAGGTACACAAAGCCACGTGAAGCTATGTCTGGAGATTTCTTTAGCTTTTTTGAATGCGTATCTATAACTGCTATAACTGCAAATATACCGTCCTGCCCCAGTGTCTGTCTATCGCGCAGTACTATATCGGCTATTTTACCCACACTGGTTCCATCTACTACGAGTATATCGTTTGAAACACGTTCTGGTAATGCGACTATTTTTTCTCCACCATTTTGTATCTCTATCACTAGACCATTGTCAGGCAGTAGAACGTTGTTCTCGTGCATGCCAGTACTTTCTTTTATAATGTCAGCATGTATGCGGTGTAAATAGTGATATCCATGAACAGGGATGAAAAATTTTGGGTTGATGGCTTTGTGTATCCACGCTAACTCGTCGGCATTGGCGTGACCTGATGAATGCACGTCAGATGTTTTATAATGTATCAGATGCGCGCCTTGACGAGATAAATTGTCTTTTAGTCTCTGTACTGACTGTTCATTACCTGGTACCACAGATGAAGATAACAGTATGGTGTCTTTTGAGTTAAGCTTGAAAAACTTGTGTGTTTTATTTGCCATACGTGACAGTGCTGCGAACTCTTCACCTTGCTGACCTGTTGCCAATATCACCAGTTTGTGAGGAGGGTAATCGTTAATAGCCTCAGCTGGAACTATAGTGTCTGGTTTAACATGTAACATTTCTGCAAGTTTTGAAACTTCGATTACTGATTTCATGCTTCTGCCTTCAACTATTACTTTTTTACCGTACTTTTCACAGATACCGATCATGTATATGAGTCTCTCTACTTGACTAGAAAAAGTCGATATGATCAAGCGTCCTTGTGTATCACGTATAACATTTTCAATATTTTGATAGACAACACGATCAGAAATAGAAAAACCTGGATTCTCACAATTAGTAGAATCAGTCATCAGACATAAAACTTTTTTATCTTTAAAAACTTCATATCTTTCTTTTTCTCTTTCTGTCGGTACTCCATCATCGTGATCAAGACGCAAGTCTCCAGTATGTACTATGTTTCCATATGGAGTTTCTATCATTATACCCATAGAGTCAGGAATAGCGTGCGACACTGCAAAAAATGAAACTTTTAAATCACCACAATCAACAGTCATGTTTTTCTCAACAATGTTAATGTTTAGTGGTGCCAAATATGGAAATTCTTCTTGGCGTTTTCTTATCATCAGAGACGTAAAACTGCGAGTGTATATTTTTGGATTACCGATACGAGGCATGATGTATGGTATGGCTCCTATATGGTCTAGATGTCCGTGAGTTATAAACAGAGCCTTGATTTTATCTTTTCTCTCTTCTATGTATTTTGTATTTGGTAATATAAAGTCTATACCAGGAGTGTTGGACTCGCTAAACTGCACGCCACAGTCTACTAGTACTATACTGTCACGATACTCTATCATGCTCATATTTCTCCCTATTTCCTCTACTCCACCCAGATGTATAATACGCACAGCGTCTGGTGCGAGTGGTGGTATATGTGATGTTTCATTGTTATCGCCACTAAACTTGCTTTCAAATACTGGCTGCGTTATCTTTCTCTCACGTTTTGGTTTTGATGATTTTGGTTTTGAGTCAGAACTGTTAGTAGCTGGTGCAGCAGTATGCGTTGGTGGACCTGCACGAAAAAACTTCGGTGGGGCGACGGGTCTTTTATTTGGTTGTGGGTTTTGATTGTTCATATATTGAGTTTAATATTTTTACTTTTTATCTTCGTTATCTATGTGTTTATACTTTTATTATAATAGGTATAATTACTGGTTCCTTTGCAGTTTTTTGTAAAAGTAACTTACTGACCACAAATTGCAAGTCAGCTTTTAACTCGTCTATCTCTAGGTTTTTGTTTTTAATAAGATATTCATCGACTGTAGTTTTTATCAGTGCGCGCGCATCATAGAGTAGCTCTTGGGATTCTTTTAGATACACAAAGCCACGTGAAGCTATGTCTGGAGCTTTTTTAAGTTTATGTGTTGCACCGTCCACTAGTATCATGATGATGAAAACTCCTTGCCCACTGAGGGTCTCTCTGTCACGCATCACAACCTCTTGCACTTTTCCTACAGCAGCACCATCGAGCACTACTAATTCTGATGCAACTTTTTCTCGCGTGTTGGTAATGCGTTTTCCATCGTCACGTATTTCCATTATCATACCGTCATCCGGTATAATGATGTGGTTTTCAGGTACTGACATTTTTCTAGCAATGTCCGCATGCACTCGCAACATGTAGTGACACCCACGTATCGGCATAAAATACATCGGTTTAAGTATAGTATGCATGGTCCGCAAATCTTCAGAGTACCCAGAATTATTTAAAGATAACTCATTAGACTTAAAATGCACTATGTGTGCACCCAGGCGTGACAGTGTGTCTTTTAGGTTTTGTATATTACGCTGATTATGAGTTATAGAGTTTGCGGCTATGATTATAGTATCAGAAGGGGAGAGTGTTATGTGCTTGTGTGTAGCATTTGCAATTTTCTGTAACTGCTCGAACTCTAAACCTTCGGCACCTGTTAGAAAAACCACTAAGTCACTGTTTTTAACAGTATCTATGGATGATACATCCAGCAATATGTCTTTATAACTTTCAGCTATACCTATTTCCTGCGCAGCAGCTAGTGCATCTTTTATAACTTTACTCTCTATAATAACTTTCTTTTTCATCTCACGCGCAATATCTAAGACAATAATTATATGTTCTATATTGCTTGGAAAAGTAGCAACTAATATCTTGTTTTTAGCCTGAGTAAAAACTTTTTGTATTTGTATCTTCACGTCATCCATTTTTGGTGCTACTCCAGCCATCTCTGCATATGCAGAATCAGCTATTAGGCACAGTATCTTGTTATTGACTATAGCTTTAAATTTTTTATCTGGGTCAGAAACTTGAGTGTCATTTGTATACACTATGTCTCCATACGGAGTAGTCAGTGACACTGACAGAGAGTCTGCCGATGTGTTACTTACATTCCAAAAATTCACCTTAAAATTACCAACAGGTATAGTTATGTTGTCCTCTATAGGTACAATAGTAGGTATAGCATCAAAACCTAAATCTTTAAATCTATTTTGCATTAAAATACTAGTATAGTGCCTAGCATAAACAGTAGGTGCACCTATGTTTTTATATAAATAAGGCACAGCGCCCATGTGCTCTAGTTTAGAACTAGTGACTATTAGGGCTTTTATTTTGTGTTTGTTTTCTTCCAGGTAACTTGCGTTTGGTATCACAAAGTCTATACCGGGACTTTTTAACTCGTTGAACTGTACACCAGCGTCTATAACTATTATGGTGTCCATATACTCAAGAGCAAACATGTTACGACCTATTTCCTCCACACCACTAAAACTAATGAGTCTGATATTACCATCATAAAGTTTTGATATGAACTTGCTGCCAGCTTTGTTTTCTTTTGGTGGCAGGGGTGCACCAAAAGTTCGTCCGAAACTTCTTGCACCTGATTTTTTATTGAATGTATTTGTTTTCATATTTTTGTTGTTAGTTAGCCTAATTTGTTTTTATGTTTAGTTTTTAGTAAAGTGTATTGTAAATATTTTTTATAGTTTGTTCTCTCTTCGGACCTATTTGTGTTATTGGCAAGACTTTTTCTGTTTGCGTATACCAATTTTGTATATCAGAAAATAGATCTTTTGTACTACTTATACTAAGCGGCATTTTTATGTGAGCATTTTTATGAAAAATCGCAAACTTTCTCTGTGTATATAGTGGTATATATGGATACTCTATATAAAACTCTGTTTCTAGATCCGATAACAGTAGGGTAGTGGCATCTGTACTACTCGCAGTTTTTATCTTTTCAAGATTACTATCAAAAGTCTTGCTGTTATAACTAGTTATGTTCAGTCCTGGTGCATTGCGCTGACTAGAGTGCCAAAAAGCATACAGATCTGTAGGGGTTTCTATTTCTACTGTATAGAGTAGCATTTGGAAATCTCTATTTTTAATTACTTGCAGTAGAGCAGTTTGGTCAAAAGTTTTTATCTCTACAATTAGTCCAATGTTTCTGTATGAGTTCTGTATATACTGAGCGATAGCTAATTGCGATGGAGTATTTAAAATAGATAGAGTCGCAGTAGCACTAAAACTGTCAGCACTCAGTTCAGGAGTGTTAGTAGCACCGGAGTAAACACTACTAGGCATCAGTCCATAAACAGGTAAAACATTTCCAGACAGTAATGCGTTACTAATATCATTTCTATTTATAGCAGTATACAGTTTCTGTCTATTTTCTTTTTTTATAAATAATTCTTTAGCTGAACTGTTCAAGTAAAGGGCAGTGACACGTGGCAGAGCATAGGCTATTGTATCTGTATTTTCTTTTTCACTTATCTGTTGTGTATCCTCGGTAGAAAAACCGATCCCCATATCTATATCGCCATTGTTGTAGGCATTTATAGCATCTTTGCTACTTGCATACATTATAAAATCAACGTATTTTATATACGGTCTATTATAGTAATTAGGATTTGAAGACAGAGAAACACTACTTATATTGTTTCCGTTTTTTTGTATGCTATCTATCTCATACGCACCACTGTATATGGTTTGTTGAGACTTTTCTGATAGTGTTAAGTTACTGAGATTTTCTTTATCGAATTCTGATTTTGCAAGTATACCAACAGACAGTATGTCGTTTATATTTGCATATGGTTTTTTCATTGTTAATGTAAAGTGTGTATCGTCGACTTTTTCAAAACTGAGTCCTTCATACTTTACTCTATCTATAGCATTGACGTCAGGGTTAGTTAGTAACTCATACGTGTATATAACATCATCGACTGTAATGGGTGTATTATTAGAAAACTTTATACCAGTTTTTAATGTAACCTCTATGACCATACCGTCATTGCTCTTGATAACATTTTCTGCCAAGTCGTTAACATAATTACCATCTATATTTTTATGCAATAGTCCAGAAAATAGTAAACTAGATATGACCTTTGAGCTATCAACAGCAGTATACAGTGGTATAAAATACTTTGGTGTATCGGTGACACCTATGGTCAGTTTTGTATTGTATACTGGTACGTCAATGGTCATACTACGCAACTGATACATAGCTAAGAATAGACACATAAGTAAAAAGACACAAATAGATACACCAAAGAAAAAAGCTTTTTCTGCAGGTAAAGTTTTTATGGCTATACGGATTTTGTGTGTCAGTGAGTACTGATTGTATTGAGTAGATCGAATCATATTAAATTCGCTCTTTCTAAAACTAGAAAATTAGTTTTTGTAATTTTAACTAAAACATAATCTAACTATTTTTATTTGTGTACTTTTCAAAAGCAAGCAATTACCAAACAATTGCTTAGCGCATTATAAAAATGCATGTAGTGCCAGAGACACTGCAAACAGTACAGAAACCAAAACAGTAGATCTGTATAGTATCATTTGTGAGCCACGGCGACGAAACGATGTAGTACTAGAGTCAGATGAAAAGGCTCCACCTGCGTCAGTATTTGCGCGTTGTACCAAAACTAAAACGATAAGTAAAACAGATAAGATTACGTTTGCAGCTAAAACGAAAGATTGCATACTTATAATAGTATCATATTTTTAGACTTTTTGCAAAGTGCATAGTGTAGGCGATATTTTATAAGGCTTTATCTAGGGTATTTCTATTGCTTTTTTATTGATAGTTTAGTATAATAACGGTCACGAGATTTAAAAACTCTCGCAGCACATTCCGTGATAGCTCAGCGGTAGAGCAGTTCCCTGTTAAGGAATTGGTCGTAGGTTCGATCCCTACTCACGGAGCC
>JAYSXQ010000073.1:0-2723 GCA_043717115.1 bacterium
ACACAATTTCACACATTTTTTCTTTTTAGGGAGACTTATCGTGGATACACAAAAACTGCTCGACAATCCGAAAGTAAGAGAGATAGTAGCACAAGCAAGACAAGACATGCATAACGGACGTAGCTGGTCACCAGCAGTAAAAGCCATAGTGTTTGGGCTTATATTAGCCGCATTACTATTTGCCTTGCTTAGTTACCACTTAATATCAAATCAAAATACACAGATAAGCAGAATACTCAAAACTTTTAGTTTTGCTCAGTCTAGCACAAAAGAATCAATTTTCTTTTGTTTTGCTGTCATTTCTTTTTTCTGGCTACCTATATTGTTTGTTAAACTATTATTCAGCAAAAAATTAAAAACTATAGGTCTTGCTGTTTTTATTTTTATGGTTATACCTTTTGGTTTAGACTATGTATTTGAAAGAAGAATATATGAATCAGGTAGAACAGATAATTATCTGTGTCCAGCAGTTGGAGATAGAAAAGCCTACAAATCACAAGAACCGATAGACATAGAATCTGGAAGACTTTGCTTGCTAAAAACGCCAGCAAGAGCTGAAATGTTTCAAGCAGTTATCGGCGGCATAAAAACAGAACGTATACCACAAGAAACAGTAAAAGATCTGCTAAATGTAAAAGCTTTTAACATCAACGGTGGGCAAGTGACATATCGTAGCAATAACAGATCTGCTGATCATATGTATACACTGTACAACAACCCTGGATTTGATCCTGAGACTGGTACTGAGTTGCAAAACGCAACACAAAATGACATCAATGAAAAGATCGAGTGGTTAAAAAAACAGAACAAAGAAACAGGTGCCTTTGTAGAAGTAAAACCAACACAACCTGTTATGGTTGCATCTACTCCACAAATAGTGCAACCAACACCATTACCATTACAAGTACAGGCTGTACCAGTAATGGAAAATAGTACGATCTACGAAAAAGGTCCTAATGGGAGCATTTACAAGACTGAAATATCTCAAGGTAAAGTAACAAGAAGCATACTAAATGCTGACAAAAAAGTTGACGCGGAAAAACCAGTCGCATCTGTGACAACTACAGTAGACCAAAGTGTCGGAGTCTTTAAGTTCGTAAATAGAGCAAAAGGAGACTTCAGGGAAAAATTTGTATTCAAAGCAAACTCTACAGAGAAAAACAAAGTTAAATTATACACAGACGGTGTCTATTTTGATGGAAGCGCTGTATCGTGTGGCAAAAAGTACTACATAGCAATTGCTGAAGAAACAGAACAGTTAGTATGTAATGTAAAAATGAGATTCATGACTTCAGATACTATTTACAGCATCAGAAATGCAGAAAACAATGACTGGGAAGTAGAAAATCTTTCTGTAAACAATGCTGGAGTTGTACTGTAATCTTAATCAAAAAAAACCCTAGAGTCATCTGGGGTATTTTTATTTCTGTATTTACTTTTTATCTAAATATCTTTTGGTTTCACCAATGGAAAAGTAACTGTTTCGCGTATTGGTAATCCCATCAGAAATGCAAATAGTCTGTCGCCAAATCCAAAACCACATGTTGGTGGCATACCGTGCTCGAGCATCTCTACGAACTCCCAGTCTGGCATCATAGCCTCTTCGTCCCCTGCGTCTAACATACTTTGCTGTTGCTGGAAATTAGCACGCTGCACCTGAGGATCATTTAGCTCACTATATCCCCTACCCACTTCTGAGCCTGCAAGTATAGGCTGAAACTGTTGTGCAGTTTTACTATCAGCGTTTACCTTTGCAAGAGGAGCAACTATTAATGGGTGGTTGATTAAAAATGCAGGACCAGAAATGTTTTTCCTACAGTATTTCCATATAGTGTCTGTTAGTCTCTCTCTATTTTCTCCGTCGTATTTTACATTTAAATTTTCTAATTTTGTTTTTATGTCCTCATCGCTAGCAGTCCATATATCTAGACCGGTCTGTTTCAGTATTTCTGTAGCATAGTCTATTTCTACCCAATCATCTGCTAGGTCAAAAATGTGTCCCCTTATTTCAAATTTCGTCTTTCCAAAAACCTCTTTAGCTATTTTTATATACATATCTCTTACTAACTTCATACCGTCTCTGTAATCAGAATATGACATGTAGAATTCGCAATTAGTAAATTCCTGTAGGTGCTCAGCAGACGAGCCTTCGTTTCTGTATGCACGACCTATCTCATAAGTACGTGGTATACCCGCTGCCATTAATCTTTTCTGCCACAACTCACCGACACATATACGCATATAAACATCCATATCAAAATCATTATGATGAGTTTTAAATGGTCTAGCCTCTGCTCCCCCTGTAGTTACTTCGAGTGTTGGAGTTTCTACTTCTAAAAAGTCTTTACTGTCTAGAAACTCGCGTACAACTTTCCAAAATTTAGCTTTTTTGTATAGCATATCTCGCAGATTCTCATCTTGTAATATATCTATATATCTTTTTCGTATTTTTTCTTCTGTGTCTACTAGACCTGCATGTTTGTCAGGAAGCGGTAGCAATGCTTTTGCTAGTAATTTTATATTAGTAACTAAAATAGAATTTTCACCTTTTTTAGTGATATAGTTTTTACCAGTCACTTGCACAAAATCCCCGCTATCAATATGTGTATTAAAAAACTCTATTGCATTTTTATCGACATCAGTTTCAAACACCACCTGAACCTGCCCTGTACCATCGTATATTTTTCCAAATGCCAACGCTCCAAAACTCCGCATAGACATAA
>JAYSXQ010000074.1:0-7883 GCA_043717115.1 bacterium
TGGCTCTCCAACTAGACTGAGTTTTATTATCTTTCTATCGTCATTAACACAGCGTGTGTCTATATCTGCCTCACCAGTCATAGTGCTACCATCGTCAAAAGTGACTTGTAGATTTGCATTATCAAATGATACTGGCCAGACTTTTCCTGTTACGTTCAATGCGTCGTTAAGCAGCTTCATGCCGTGTTCTGAGCCGTAACTTTGAAAAGCTGCGGTCATAATGACGTTACCAAGCGATACACCGTTTAAGTGCGAACTTTCGTCTTTTTCAAAACGATACATGAATACAGTTTTCCAAAACTCTGACATTTCGCCCGCAGCTAATGCTGATAAGCATTGACGCAGGTCTCCAGGAGGTATGAGTCCGAACTCACCCCGTATCTGACCTGAGTGCCCGCCATTATCAAACGTTGTGCATATAGCAGTGATGTCAAACGGCCTACTGACTAGTCCCGAAAGCAATACATGTCCACCTGATCCACCTGTAATAGTTACTAACTTTTTCAATTCTATCTCCTTACATTTCCTAATGATTAAAAGAACATTGCGATATGTGAATCCTAACACAATAAGAATACCCTTGCAATATTTAATTTATGTGATCTCATTTATAACAAGTTAGATCTAAGTTTTTAACTCCCGAGATATCTATCTTATTCTTAAGAGAGTTATTTATAAATCCAGCCCATAGATCCGCTATTTGTATACCAAACTCTTCATCATTTTCTGACTCCTTAAAACTGATAAGTATTTTATTTTCTTTTTTTAAAGCTCTTCTAACTTTTTCAAAAATAGAATTAAGATGAAGCCCAGAATAAATTATTTTCTGTTTGTTGAAAATTCTATTATTCATAATATGATATAAAATATCAAAGTATGTTATTGATTTTAAATTTTTATTATTATAAATAGCATAGACTTTATAATTTATGTTTTCCGAGTAACTTAAAAATAAATCTTTTTCTGATTTTGTTAATTTTTGCCACTTTAGTCTCTCTTGTTTATGTTTTAAAAACTCTCTTATTTTTTTATTTTCTTCCTTGTAGTTAAAAAGATTAACGATGGAGACTATGAAAAACGGACTGTTTTTGCTATTACCTTTATCTACACCTGACTCATCAAGAAAAATCATTTTTACATTATAACATGACAGACAAGAAACCTTGACTTTTTAGTCTGGATTTTATATAATTAAAAGTAATGGTATCTCGACAAGGTTGTCTTCGGCAACTTTCCGTAAATTTTACGGATAAGAAATACCACCCAAATGGGAACAAGATTGTGGTAACACAACCCTCTGTCACAAAACAAATCTCACAGCAATGTGAGATTTGTTTTTTCATAGACTTTATCGGTATATAATATACACAAAAAGAAAAGGCGCCTGCTGGCGCCTTTTTAAGTAGTTTAATTTCTAACGAGTATCTACAAGCTCTCCAGCTCCACCACAACTGCTACAGACAATTGGCGTTAAGTGTTTGTTAAAGTATTTATGATCTTCGTCTGTATACTCTCTTTCTGGTTTTACACCACTACCACGACATGTCCAACATTTACGCTTTGGTGGATTGCAAAACTCGTCATTATGCAAATTATGTATACTCACTTTAATTCTCCTTCAAAGAACATTGCAATATGTGAATCCTAACACAATATATGATATAATACAAAATATAAAACTAGTAAAAATAAAGAAAAAATAAAGGCAGAATAAGCTAAACAAAACTACATATATGAATAATCAAGACATAAAACTAGAACACAAACGACATACACTGGCCCATGTATTGGCATATGTAGTACAAAATAAATACTCAGATACACAACTGACACTAGGCCCTGCTGTTGATAATGGTTTTTACTATGATATTGAGTTCAAAAAAGACAGCAAGCCAAATACTGACGATGACTTAAAATCACTCACAAAAGAAATGCAGAAAATAGTACGTAATGGTGGGTCTTTTACACACGAGACTGTCAGTTATGAAAAAGCATGTGAAGTTTTTGCAAATAACAAATACAAATTAGAATTAATAGAAGAGATAAAAAATAGAGGCGAAGAGATAACTCTGTATACTATTGAGTTTACAAAAGGTAATGGCGAGTTAAACGGTGAAGTTTTCACCGACCTGTGTCGTGGTGGCCATTGTGTTAATATATCTGACATATCTGAAGGCAGTTTTAAACTGGGTAGTATAGCTGGTGCGTACTGGAGAGGAGATGAAAAACGTGAGCAACTGACACGAATATATGGTCTGGCATTTGAAAGTAAAGAAGAATTAGAAAGTTATGCGGCGCAAATGGAAGAGGCTAAAAAAAGAGACCATAGAGTACTAGGAAAATCACTGGGTCTATTTATATTTTCAGATCTGGTGGGACCTGGTCTGCCATTATGGACTCCGCGTGGGACATATATACGCAAGCAAATTGATAATTATGTACAAGAGTTACGTGCCCAGTATAATTATGGTGCAGTGACTATTCCACACCTTACAAAAAAGGACCTGTATGTAAAGAGCCAGCACTATGAGAAATACGGTGAAGATCTTTTTAAAATACACACCCGTGATGGGCATGAGTTGTGTATGAAGCCTATGAATTGCCCTCATCATGCTCAGATATACGCGTCGGAGCTCCGCTCATACAGGGAACTTCCAATCAGATACAGCGAGACTACTATGGTATATCGTGATGAGCAGAGCGGTGAACTGAATGGACTGTCACGTGTACTGTCCATAACTCAGGACGACGCGCATGTTTTCTGTAGAGAAAATCAACTAGAAGATGAGATCAATAATATATGGAACTTGATAGAAACATTTTACTCGACTTTTGGATTTACAAAATTAACCCCAAGGTTTTCTCGTCGTGACGATGATGTAAAGTTCAAAGGGTCAGATGAAAACTGGACAAAAGCAGAAGATGCAATTAAAAACCTGCTTGAGCAGCGTGCACCTGGCGAATGGGTAGACGGTCCTGGCGAAGCGGCGTTCTACGGACCAAAGGTAGACTTTATGGCAAAGGACGCGATAGGACGCAATCATCAAGTGGGCACCATACAGGTTGATTTTGTACAGCCAGCCAATTTTGAGTTAGAGTGTGTTAACGAAGACGGGAATCGTGAAGGCATAGTGATGATACACTGCGCTATTGCCGGATCATTAGAGAGGTTCATGTCTGTATATATAGAACATACTGCTGGCGAGTTCCCGTTATGGATATCTCCTACACAATTATCAATCATACCTGTGCGTGATACACATGACGAGTATGCAAAAAATATACATGCTCAGTTAAAATCTGCAGGCATAAGAGTAGAACTGTGTGATAGTAAAAATGGACTTGGAAAAAGTGTAAGAGCTGCTAAAAATTATAAATACCCGTACTGGATAGTAGTCGGTGATAATGAAATATCAACGAACACATTGACACTAGAGTCCCTAAAAGGCGAAAAGTTTTCTGTTACACTAGAAGACTTGGTAGTAAAATTAAAAGAGGAAGTGACTAGCAAGAAATAGTATAAGAAATAAAAAAATATGACGGAAAAAATAAAGTTTATCTCATTGGTTATATTAGAAACATTAAAATGGATCTCAGTTACCGTCTTTGTAATAACGGTAGTATTAACCTCCCTTAACTACTCGGAATATAAAAAGACACACACGACTGAAAGATATTTAAAAGATAGAGCTCTTTACGAAAACTGCTTAAAAGAGCATCCAGAAAATATTTCTTGGTTTTGTAATCCAGACCCACTACCTGAATACAGCAAAAACTTTAAAGATTTTTTTTACACCAAGAAAGACTATTTAATTTTTCCTGTAATAGTTTTTATATTTTCTACTTTACTTATAAAGTTTATAATAAAAACTAGTTTTATAAAAAATAAAATAAGTAACAAGACTTCTTACCTTAGTACACTTATAATAAACAGCATTAATAGAATTAACATACTATCACTAGTAATAATTTCTTTCACACTTGCAAAAACATACTACTCTACTGGATCTTGTAGTTACATGCTTAGCTGTGAAATGGTCACTGAACTTAACTTTATTTTTATATTTATTCCTTACTTAATATTCTCCTCTGTAGTACTTGTTATTTCTAAGAAGTTCAGTTTTGAAGGTAACTATGAAGCTGAGAGAAGTAAATATGCAAAAGTTTTTGCTTTTATTATATTTATTGTTTCCAGATGCTTTTTACTTTATTTTTTCTACAATCTCTTGTACGCAATAACTAGATTTGAATTTGACTCAGAAATAATTATGGAGACCTTCTTCTTATCTATATTTATCTACTATTTAGTCTTATATAAAAATCTAATGAAAAATACAGAAACTATAAATAATGAAGTAGCCACAACTCCAGAAATAGATAGACTCTTGCAGGATATTAGTAATAAAAAATAGCCTAAAAACTAAGAAATAAAAATCCCCCGTCTTTCGAGCGGGGGTTTGTTTATTCTACTTTGACGGTTTCAGTGACGGACTATTTCTAGTGCTTATCACCAAATCGGCAGAGTGGAATGAACGGTTTGTGGTTAATTTCTTGAGCTTTTACAGCTCTTGCTAGCATTCCTGCAACTAAAGCTCTCGCGAATACTTTGTTGACGAACGGAGTATTTAGTTTTTGGTCTCCATTATTTTTTGGATTCTGTCCTTGGTTTTGTGTTTGTTTTGCAATCATTTTCTTGCGCCTCCTTAGCGCTCTCTGCTTGGTAAAATGAATATACATTATAACACAAATACACAATGATCACAATGCAAATTTTGTTATCTTTTTTATACATGTTAGTATCTAGTATTTTATATGTGATATAATTGTAGTATATGGAAAAATACATCTCTTTTCAGCAATTCTCAGACTTATTAAATGCAAGCGTTCTCATATTATTAACCATTAACATAATAGCAGGTATAATATACGTGCTAAGCAGAAAATATAGAAACTACTTGTCCCAGTTCTCATATCAGTTTTGGATAGGATTAATAGCTGTACTACTAGCCGCAGGAATAGTCGGTGCGAACATGTATGAGTATGTATACAACGACCCACCATGTATGTTCTGCTGGTATCAGCGTGTAGTCATATACCCTATGTTTATGATTGCATTAATAGAGCTATATAAAAAGTTTCGTACAACACATGTCTTCATATCAGTTTTCGCATTTTTAACATTGCTCATTTCTACATATCACTATTCTTTCCACTTCCGTAGATACGTACTAGGCCAAGGACTGAGTATGCCATGCTCTACCAATCCACTAGTAGCCAGCTGCGAGTCTGCAAAAGTAGTCAGTTTCGGATTTGCAACCATGCCGATGATGTCAGTGATCACTAGCATCGCTATACTGTCTATCTGTTTTGTATTGTATAAAAAGTCAAACACTAAATAAGCAAAATCTACACCAGTGGCGCAGATGGCGGGACTCGAACCCGTAACCTCCCGCGTGACAGGCGGGTGCTCTAACCAGTTGAGCTACATCTGCAATTAGAAGAATATAAATAGAACTAACAAAAGACATTGTACCACATTTTTGCTATCTTTACAATAATTAAAATATTAAAATTGTACTTAAAAAATAGCGAAGAAATTGGTGCTGCATGTTACACTGTTACACTATGGCGAAAAAAATTAATCCAAAAACTTTCTTTAAAAAAATAACTCAAAATGCAATAGTCGAAGCACTATTTAACAGACACAATATCACTGGCGTACCGTATGCAACTGAAAATATGGACACCAAAGAAAGGGGTGGTTTATGGTTTAATTTTTATGAGTCGCAAGAGTCGACTGTAAAGTCCCAGATACTTGTAGACTTTTCTATCATTTCAAGTCTCGCAAATGAAAAATCTCTACATGTATTAAAGTCCTTGACTTCAAATACTATTACAGGGAAAATACATACAGAAAAACCATTAGGCATATTAGCCGAGTCTAGCATGGACAAGGCGGCGGCATTTTACATAGAACAAACTGAGAGCTTGGACGCAGCAATATCGATAAGTAACTTTTATACAAAATCAGGCTGGGTCAGATTCAAAGCCCATAGTAAAAAACCAGAAAGTTTAGAATATGTAGATGAGGAAATAGCAAAATCATTTGCTGACTCACTGTTGCGCTCAGATAATAGATTCGTCAGGTCTGCCACATACGCACTCGATGACATGTACTATACTCGAATCAGTAGCGAAGACGCGCCAGCGTTTGAAATGGCATATGACGCTGATGCTGATGAATACAAAGCAAAACCTACTAGATCAGTAAAAGAAATATGTTTTGTATTTATACCCAGCATATCAGAAGTAATTATAAAAGCATCTGGAAATAGAGAAGCTCAATACGAGTATGCAGAAAAGTATGTACGCACATTAACAGGTCACGGCGTAGAAGCAAAAGAATTACAAGTAGACTTGTCATATTTTAAAAATAATACTAATACTGCAAATAATGATAGCAACTACCCTATTGCAACGGGAAATGGCATAGAAAGCTGGAGAATTAGGTCCATAGAGTTATTAAAATCAGAATCAAAACATGTACTGTCTCTAAAGTTTCCAAACACAAAAGAGGACCTATACATGTCGTCTATGTGGATATTTTTAAAAGATCTGGGTGTATCAACTGATCTAGTAGGTTTTGTGATAAAGAAAATAAGTTTTGAAGTCACTATACAAGATAGTAAAAGTAGTGACGGTAAGGGAGGCATTGCAAAGGTTCTAGTGAACATGTCCATGGACCACAAATGTAATCTAAATATGCTACTGCATTCAAATAGGAAAATAGATACCGTACTACAGATAATAGGTATCAACGCCGGTTTCCAAGATATGCAAGTTAAAGAAACAGAAGACTAGTCTTCGTCTGATGAGTCACCATAAGTTCCAGTAAAATTATTAAGTGCTTCAAATATAGGATCTAGATTACCCTCCATGATTTTTGGTAGTCCGTGCCATGACTGTCTGATACGATGATCAGTGACGCGGTCTTGTGGGTAGTTGTATGTGCGTATCTTTTCACTTCTGTCACCAGTACCTATCTGGTCACGTTTTGCGTCACGGTTTTTATCGTCATCATTCTCTTGGGCTATCTGGTCAAGTTTTGCTTGTAACATTTCCATAGCGCGTTCTCTATTTTTAAGTTGTGAACGCTCTATAGTACAGCGCACACTGATACCTGTCGGTTTATGTATCAGTCTAACTGCGGTCTCTACCTTGTTCACATTTTGTCCACCAGCACCACCAGAACGAGAGGTCTCCATCTCTATATCTGCCTCTGGTATATTTACTTTTACAGATTCACGTATAGGCATAACAGAAACTGTAATAGTTGAAGTGTGTACACGTCCATTTTTTTCAGTGTCAGGTATACGCTGCACACGATGCACTCCACGCTCAAACTTAAAAGTATCATAAGCATTTTTACCACGTAATTCAAAAGACACGTATTTGTATCCACCAACATCTGATTGACTATCGTCCATTTTTTGCCATGCTATATGATGAATCTGAGCGTATACCTCGTATGCATGAGCTAGCTCTGCAGCAAACAGTGATGCCTCATCCCCTCCAGCTCCAGCCTGTAGTTCTAGTATCAAGGCTTTTGGTTTTAACTCTTCTTCTTTATCTTTTGTGACTATTTCCAGCATCTCGTCGTACATTTTCTTGCTTTCTAATTCTAACTTTTCTACGTCTTCTCTGGCTAGTTCTGCCATTTCTGGATCATTCATTAGCTCACGAGCGTCACTCAAATCACCTAAAACTTTTTCATAGTTATCTGCCAAGTACTTTGTCTTTACATTTTCTTTAAAGTTTTCGAGAGTCATATATAGATGATCATTATACAACAAAAACCCTAAAATATAAAGAGCGGCGCCTCC
>JAYSXQ010000075.1:0-2661 GCA_043717115.1 bacterium
TGTACCTGTAGCTGTGATATTAGTTCCTGTAGCATTACCAAATAGTAGACCAGTGAATTGAGCTAGAGTGGCGATGAGAGTTGAGAAGAAGCCGTTGGTAGAGGTACTATTTGTAGTATTCAAATTAGTACTGAAAAGATTGGTTGCAGTGGCATTTGTAGTATTTAGGTTTGTGTTTGTACTATTAGTACTAGAAAAATTATTAGTAGTTAAACTAGTAATAGTTGTGGTTGCAAGAGTACTTGTTCCTACTACTACAAACAGTGACCCTGGTGTCGTGGTACCTATACCTACGTTACCGGTTGAATCAATAGTCAATCTGGTTGTGTCTCCAGTAGCTAGTGACAGACTGACTCCAGGTTGTGTTGAGATGAGCGCGTTAGTATCAGCAGATGATAAGGTAAATATCTTACCTATAGGAGAAATAGCAATGAAACTTGCTGATTGACCGGACTGTTGAGAGGTGAGAGACAGAGCTGCTGCATAAGGTGATACAAATCCAAAAGTACCAGTATTTGTCAAAAAGTTATTGCCTGTTAGTGTCCCAGAAAATGCACCACTAGTCATAGTTGTTGTCGCCAACGTTGACACTCCATTCACAGCCAATGTCCCCTGTGAGACTAGACTACTAGTTGCTGTTAAGACTGAGCCTGTAGCGTTACCAAATAGCAAGCCTGTGAACTTTGCAAGTGTTCCTACGAGAGAAGAGAAGAAGCCGTTGGTGGAGGTGGAATTAGTGCTGTTAATATTTGTATTTGTTAAATTATTTATAGTAGCACTGGCAGAAGTCAGATTCGTAACCCCACCATTTGTAATGTTAGCAGTAGTGATAAACGCGTTAGTGGTTGTAGAGTTTGTAGTACTAGCATTTGTCGTATTAGAATTTGTTATGACAGCATTCGTAGTTGTGCTATTTGTAATGTTGGCATTAGTCAGTGTTGCTGTTCCTGTAGCTGTGATATTAGTTCCTGTTGCGTTTCCAAATAGGAGACCAGTGAATTGAGCGAGAGTAGCGATGAGGGAAGAGAAGAAGCCGTTGGTGCTGGTTGAGTT
This sequence comes from bacterium, assembly GCA_043717115.1. Classification (GTDB taxonomy): domain Bacteria; phylum Patescibacteriota; class Minisyncoccia; order Phycocordibacterales; family UBA5272; genus JAUPVO01. The sequence goes on from JAYSXQ010000075.1 coordinate 1,054, forward strand.
AGTGGTTACAAGATTTGTGCTGGTGCTGTTAATTATCTGTGAGTTAGTGGCGTTTAGATTAGCAGTAGAAAAACTGTTAGTACTGGTGGCGTTGCCGGCTCCATCACTTAAAAATCCATAATTTTCTATCCAGCCACCACCGTCCCAGCGTAATGATGTGTTGGTCGCAGTACCAGCAGTAATGAGTGAAGTCGACAACCAGCGAGTACTAGTACCAGTGGATACTAATATCTGCCCTTGAGTTCCTGTTGCGCCGAAACTGTCTACTAGTCCTGCCTTTACATTTAGAAAATCAGTAACCGTGAGACTAGTGCCTGTGGCATTAGAAAAACTTAAACCTGATAGAGCTGCTATGTTTGCAGTGACGTTGGTAAATGTGCCGTTGGTTGCAGTAATATTCGCAGTGTTAATGTTAGTACTGGTGATGTTCGATAGGTCGACATTGCTGTTCACACTGTAGTTACCACCTGAGAATCCGACCGGTGCACCTACTCCTATATTACTACTACCTGTACCACCCACTGTTACTGATACACCTGCAGGACCAGCAGCTCCAGCAGCTCCAGTAGTTCCAGATGGACCCGCCGGTCCAGCTGTACCCTGCACTACTGTTGTTACGTATTTTACAACAGCAGATACAGGAGATGAACCAGTTGAGCCAGTACGGGGTATACCCGAAATGCTGGATGATAACTGGTCGTATTTGTAGGAGAGTATATTCATCATGTCATTGATCTGACTGTTATCACCAGTACTTGATACTTGACCGGTCTGTACTGTTTTAGCTGGTACACCGTTTATCTTCTCTTCACACTTTTTAGTATCCATCCAGAAAAATGGAAAAACTGATAGGGTACAATACACACGCAGCGAGACCCCTTTTACACTAGTGACTTTACTCGTAGTCGACACTACACCCTGTGCAGATGCTACAGGTGCGAGCACAAAAAATGTACAGAGTAATACCATAACTGAATGCTTTAAAATCTTTACCATAATTTGTGACAGTAAATGTTTACTATACCTTTATAGTATAGTATATATTTGGCAATTAAAGCCCCTGACTATCCACATAAAAGAGCCGCACGTGAATTAGCAAATTCACGTCTTGGACGCAGCGCAGACCAGTATTTTTGTTCTCGTCTTTACCTAGTTTTTACTTTGACTTTTCTATAGTTTCAAAAATATTTTTAACTATTTTTGGATGTAGTATATTATCTCCGTGTATCGGTATCGTAATTCTGAGACCATTTTTATAATACTGAGCATGGCTACCAGTCTGCCTACTAAAAACAAAACCGTTTTCTTCTACTAATTTTATAGCGTCTTTTGCTGATAATCTAGGCTGTTTTGGCATATTAAACAGACATAGTTAAAGATGATATGCTGAGTGAGTCTTTGTTATATACACTAGGAACACTTTCTCCTCTTTCTTTCATATCGGCTATAGTCATACCCAGCACTTCCTCTAAGTTTTTAACTACATTTTCATATGTATCTCCTTGTGTGTACACACCATCAATAAACGGACACTCTGCGTAGTAGCCGTCATCTGTTTTTTCGATTATTATCGGATATGTGACTGTCATATAAACATTATACATCTAC
>JAYSXQ010000076.1:0-1000 GCA_043717115.1 bacterium
CCAAAAGATAGAGATATGAACTTGACGTTGATTGGTGATGGCGCTTATGGGTATTATGCTATTTTACCTGACTCAATACAAATAGCAACAGGCACAAAACTGTATCTAGAGTCAAACGTGAACTACTTGCTCGGTGAAGTAGTAAGTAGTATTAAAAACAAAAATGAAAAAGTACAAAAGATAATAGTTAGGAGTAATTTTTCTCCTACTAGTCATACGCATTTTTACATAGAAAAATAGCTATTAAAATAAAAAACCTAAAAAATGTATAAAAAAATATTTAAAGTTTTAATATTTAGCCTTTTCTTTTCTGTTATTTTGATAGACTCTAGTCTCGCTAACGTATTTCCACTGTATACAATATTTTTATGTTCCCTGTTTATAATTTATTATGTTATTAAACCATATATTTACTACTAAAAAAAATAAGAACGTTGAGATAGATCCAGAAGATATATTTATGGAGTCTATTAACGTATCTGCTTTTAATGCTCATGAACTAGAGGGGCGTTTTGAAAACTCGATAAAGCCAAATATTTTTCTATTTTTAGCTGCTGGATTTGTGTCTATTTTTTTAGTTTGTATATACAAAGCATATGCGATACAGATACGTGATCAAGAGTTGTGGTCTGATAGAGCAGTTAAGAATTATATAAGGAAAACTCCAGTCTTTGCATATCGTGGGGTTATAAAAGACGTTAATGGTAAATTACTGGCCTGGAATGAGTATTTGGATGCTAGCACCACAGCAATAGCAAAACGAGAGTATATGGGACCTGGATTTTCTAATTTACTTGGATACGTAAAGTATCCTCAAAAAGACTCTTCTGGTGTGTTTTGGCAAGACGAATACATAGGAGCCGACGGACTAGAGAAACAGTATGATAAACAGCTGCAGGGTGGTAAAGGAGAGCGCATAGTAGAAGTATCTGCAAATGGAAAACCTATACGTGATAATTTAGTAAATAAAGCAACTGACGGAGTAGCGCTAGAGACTTAT
>JAYSXQ010000009.1:0-19184 GCA_043717115.1 bacterium
AAACGAATATAAGAACCGTCAGCACGACGTAGTGGCTGCACTTGGCGAACTACTACACCGACGACGACGTCTTTTTTCTTTACCTGTTTACGAGGCTCAGCGACTTTGATAGATAGCACTACCAAGTCTCCGATACGCGCATAGCGACGTTTCGAACCTTTTAGTACTTTGAAAACTCTTCCCATCTTTGCTCCTGAGTTATCAGTTATCTTTACATTTGTTCCTGCTTGTATCATATGTTTTTGTTAAGATTGCTCTTAGAAGTTATTTAGCTAACTCTAGGACAACAAAATTTTTGTCTTTTGAGATAGGTCTGGATTCTTCGATAATCACCACATCACCGACCTTGTATGTGTTAGTCTCATCATGTGCCTTGTAGCGTTTTGAGATAGTGAAAAACTTTCCATATTTTGGATGTTTGACATAGCGGTCAACGTTGACCACTACTGTTTTTTCCATCTTGTCGCTCACTACAGTACCTTTGAGTTTCTTTTTATTTGCAGTAGTTGTTACTGTGTTTTCAGTCATATTATTTTTCTGTTTGTTTTCTTTCATATATTTTTTCTGTATATATTTTTGATTATAGAGCGCGAGCGACTACGCGAGTTTTCACTGGAAGTTTCGTACCTGCTTTGCGTAATGCTTCGCGGGCCACCTCCTCACTTACTCCATCGATTTCAAATAATATACGACCCGGACGAACTTCAAAGCAGAATGCTTTTGGGTCTCCCTTACCTTTACCCATCGGCACCTCGGCAGCCTTTTGTGTGACAGGACGGTCAGGGAAAATCCTAATCCAAATCTGGGCTGTTTTTCCAGCATGTCTGGTCATAGCACGTCTCGCTGCTTCTATTTGATTAGAAAGTACACGAGCTGGAGTTTCCGCCTTTAGCGCATATGATCCGAACGATACGTCTATTCCCTTTGTTTCTGGACGAGCCAGTTTAGTTGGTGATAGGCGTGCTGTTTGCCATTTTCTATGTTTAACTTTTTTTGGAAATAACATATATTTTAATTTGCATTAGTTGTTCTGCTAGTAAAGTTTCGACCTGTTGATGCAGTCCCTCTATCTTGTCTCTCTCCTCCTCTAGACTCACCACCACGATATCCTCCTGTTCGAGGAGCCGCGCTACGTGCTGGACGTGACTCACGAGTAGGAGTTGGAGTTGCCTCGATACCGTCGAACTTCATACCACGGTATATCCAAACCTTTATACCGATAACACCGTAGGTCATATTCGCTCTCTCTTTTGCAAAGTCAACATCCGCGCGCAATGTCTGTAGTGGAACATTTCCCCTACGCATCTCTTCGCGACGTGCCATATCTGCTCCTCCTAGGCGTCCCGATACTGCGATACGTATACCCTTAACATCACGATTCATCATCGCTTTTTCAACAGTACTTTTAAGTACGCGTCTAAAAGGTAAACGTTTTTCTAGTCCCTCCATAACCATCTGAGCGACTATCGCTGCTGATGCTTCTGGTGAGGCTACTTCGATAATATCTAACTTAAAATCCTTTGGAAGAGTGATTTTCTTTCTAGAGCACTCCTTAACAATATCGGCTCTGATTTTCTCTATACCTTCACCTGACCTACCGATTATCATACCAGGACGAGATGAATGTATAGCGATACGAAACGTATCTTTTCCGCGCTCGATAATAGTATCAGCGATGTACATGCCGCGCAGTCTCTTTGCGAGGAAAATTCGCAAGAGTACGTCACCACGTAGTGCTTCTACATAACCCTCCTTACCAATATACCAACGGCTTCTCCAGTCACGGATAATACCAAGGCGATGTGAAAATGGATTTACAACGTGTGTCATAGTATTATTTTGTTTTTAGATTAGCTTTAGTAATTTTTACTGCTCCCAAGCTTGATAGCTCTATTGCAATGTGTGAACATTTTTTTAGTATTTGCGCTGCGCGTCCAAAAGCGCGAGGTTTGAATCTCTTCATAACCACACCCTTGTCCACAGTAGCGCTTTTTACCATCAGCTCGCTCGCTGGTTTACCGCTGTTTGCTATCGCTGATGCGAGTAGTTTTTTCATTGGTAGGCTACCACGCTTGATATAATTATCAAGTTGTACGTCAGCTACGTCCGCGCGTTTCCCTTGTATGAGAGTAGCGAGTAGTCTGACTTTTCGTGGTGACTGTCTATAGTTTTTTAATGATGCTTTCATGTTTTTATAATTGTTCTGTTAATTATTCGGTCTGTTAATTATTAGACTTGTTATTTCTTTTTCTTTACATCCCCGGTTGTTTTTGCTGATTTTGCAGAATCGATCTCAGATTGTTTCTTCTTTTGATCTATCTCTTTTTGCATCTTACCTCCATGACGGACGAATTTGCGTGTCAGAGAAAACTCACCCAGTTTGTGTCCCACCATATCCTCGGTTACGAAAACTTCGGTATGTGTACGGCCGTTGTGCACGCCAAATGTAAAACCGACCATTTCTGGTGAGATATCACATGCACGTGACCAAGTCTTGATAACTCCAGTTTCTTCTGGTTTTTTACCTAAAACTTTTTTTAGTACTCTTTCGTCCACGTATGGACCTTTGTATGTTGATCTTGACATATTGTTATCTTTTTATTTTACAGTTTTGACTGCTTGTTTCTAATACTATTCGACCTGCGGGACACGATGTGCACATTAGAATATTTCTTTCCTTTGCGAGTCTTGTGACCTCCTGTTGTTTTACCCCATTTAGTCTTTGGTCTTTTTGTACCACGACGTTGCTTACCTTCTCCTCCTCCGTATGGATGGTCTACTGCGTTCATCACTGATGCGCGAGTAGTAGGACGAACACCCAGCCATCTGCTGCGTCCAGCCTTTCCAAGCACAACTAGGTGATGCTCACCATTTGAAACCTCACCGACTGATGCATAAGCAACGTCCGGTATCATACGAACCTCAGTAGATGGTAATTTTATCTGAGTAAAACCTTTGTCATGTCCGATGACTTGAGCATAATTACCTGCTGAGCGTACGAGTTTTGCTCCACTACCAGGCTTAACTTCTATGTTATACACAAAAGTTCCCACCGGTATGTTGCGTAACATGACACGATTACCAGGAGTTAGATCTGCTTTTTCGCTAGTGATAATAGTATCACCGACTTTTACAGATTTCGGTAACAGTGTGTAGGTCTTTGCACCATCCGCATATGCGAGCAATGCTATAAAACCTGTTCTGTTTGGATCGTACTCTACAGTTTGTACTTTTGCCGGTATGTCTTTTTTGTCGAACTTCCAGTCTATCTCACGATATGAACGTTTATGTCCTCCACCTTTATGGCGAGTAGTGATACGTCCAAATGCGTTACGTCCTGATCCACGACTGAAACCGTTTGTTAGGGGCTTGTGTGGCTCATTAGTAGTGAGGAATTCACGATAGTTGATACTGGTCATCGCGCGACGAGAATGTGTTGTTGGTTTAAATGTTTTCATATTTCTATTATGAGAGTTTTATAGTATCCCCTTTTTTAAGAAATACAATTGCTTTTTTAATACCAGCTACACGACCTTTTTTGTTGCGAACGACAACGTTTCTAACAGGCAAGTTAGTGATGTTTACTTTCTTTGGGGTGACCTTGTACTCACGCTTGATCTCATTTACGATTTCAAGTTTTGTAGCATTTGGCGCAACCACAAATGTATAAGCATTAACCATTGACTGCATAGATGCTTTTTCTGTTATCCTAGGAGACAGTATCATCTTTGATGTTTTAGTTTCGCTGATTTTATTTTTATTACTTTTAGTACTCTCTGTTGTACTTTCGTCTGCATTTGCTTTTATTTCACTTTTTATTTCTTTTGCTTTTTTCATATCTTTTTCTTTATGCCTTTGCAGAGAGGTATTCACTTAATTTTCCAGGATTAACCATAACTATATAGCGAGTATTAGCTATTGTTAATGGGTTCATCTGATCCATGTTTTCGAGTCTTACATTTGCAAGATTTCTAAAAGCTAGGTGAGTCAACCTGTCTTTTCCTGGAGCAAATATCATAGCATTGTTATGTTTTGCCCAGTTAAGAGTCTTGAAACCTTCGACTGTAGAAAGCGACTTCATAACGTTCAAAGCGTTTGTAGTTTTCCCTGACTCAATAGTAAGATCATCCACAAAAAGCATTTTCCCTTCGCGTAGTTTTGCTGATAACAATGCAAATAGTGCACGGTTTTTCATAACACGAGGAATAGTCTCTTTGTAGTTTCTATCACTTCTAGGACCATGAGTCACTCCTCCGTGTCTCCATATAGGAGAACGTGAAGATCCGTGACGTGCGCGACCAGTACCTTTTTGTGCCCATGGTTTTTTACCTCCACCTGACACTTCTGAACGGTCTTTTGTATGCGCTGTTCCTGCACGCTGATTACTCATTTGTGATGACAGTACCTGATGTACTAGGTCACCATTCCATGGGTATGCAAAAACTTCTTCTGGAAGTTCTACATTGCCACTTTTTTTACCATCTTTTGTATATATATCTATTTTCATATGTGTATAGTTTGGATGATTATTTTTATAGCGATTTCAGCTCAATGATAGTACCACGACGACCAGGTATGGCACCTGTTACTAATAATATCCCTGCAGATGCATCAACTGAAAAAACTTTTAAGTTTTTTACAGTGACTCTCTCTCCACCCATGCGTCCTGGCATTTTCTTGCCTCTGTTCACACGTTGCTGTCCTGTTGAACCGATAGACCCTGCTTCACGATGTGAATGCTTCTGGCCGTGCTGATCCCATCCACCAGCAAATCCATGACGTTTTACAACACCTTGGAATCCTTTTGCTTTTGTGATACCACTTGCCATAACTGTATCGCCTGCAGAAAATATATCTGCTTTTATACTTGCACCTGTTTGTATGTCACCAGTATCGGTTCTAAATTCGCGTACAGTTTTGTAGCCCTTGCCACCGAAATGTCCAAGTTCTGCACGGCTTACACGAGAAACCTTCTGCTCATCCATACCTACCTGCACTGCTGTATACCCATCTCTCTCTTTTGTCTTTACTGCTGTTACTATAACGCCTGGTGCACGAAGCACTGTGACTGCGTGAACGTTACCGTCAGCGTCAAATACCTGCGTCATATGCAGTTTTTCTGCTAATGTGAATTTCATGTTTTTCTACAATTTATTGCATCTTTACATCAACATCAATACCAGATGGTAGTGAGAGGTTGGTGAGAGCTTCGATAACTTTTTGATTTGGGCTCACTATCTCGATCAGGCGCTTGTGCACTCTCATCTCGAACTGCTCGCGTGCATCCTTGTATACAAACGTCGCACGGTTAACTGTATAGCGAGTGAACTCCGTTGGTAATGGTACAGGACCAACTACAATGGCGTCGTATCGTTTTGCAGTATCCACGATCTGTTTGACTGATTGATCTAGAGCTTTTGACTCATAACCTCTCACACGGATACGTATCTTTGGTGTATCTATCTCTTTTTTCGTTTTAGTAGCCATGCTATTAATTTATTAATTATGTATCAGAAACTAAGCGATGATTTTCGTCACCACTCCAGCTCCAACTGTCTTACCACCCTCACGGATAGCGAAACGTCCCTGCTCCTCAAGAGCGATAGGTGCTATTAATTTTACTGTTAACTTAACAGTGTCTCCTGGCATAACCATCTCTGTTCCCTCTGGTAGTGTCACGTCTCCCGTTACGTCAGTTGTACGTACGTAGAATTGTGGTTTGTAACCATTGAAAAATGGAGAGTGGCGTCCACCTTCTTCTTTTTTAAGAACATACACCTCACACTCAAAATTAGTATGTGGCTTTACAGAACCTGGTTTACATAAAACCTGTCCACGCATAATGTCTTCTTTTTTGATACCACGGATAAGGATACCTGCATTGTCTCCAGCCATACCTTCGTTAAGCTGTTTGTTGAACATCTCAATACCAGTAACTGTAGTCTTAACAGTGTCCTTTAGTCCGACGATTTCTATTTCCTCATTTAACTTTACAATACCACGTTCTATTTTTCCTGTTACCACAGTACCACGCCCTTCGATAGTAAAGATATCCTCTACAGGCATTAGGAATGGTTTTGTAGTATCACGATCTGGAACTGGAATCCAAGTGTCAAGAGCATTCATCAACTCTACTATCTTTTGTGCCCATGGGTCATCAAGTGAAGTAGCTTGTGATGCTTTTAATCCTGATCCACGTATAACTGGTGTGTTAGCACCGTCAAATCCGTGTTTTGTGAGTAGGTCACGTAGCTCCTCCTCTACTAGGTCGAGCATGTCTTTGTCGTCAACCATATCACATTTGTTAAGGAAAACCACCATACTAGGAACACCCACTTGCTTTGCAAGTATGATGTGCTCACGAGTTTGAGGCATAGCTCCGTCAGTTGCTGCCACCACTAGGATAGCACCGTCCATTTGAGCTGCACCAGTAATCATGTTCTTTATATAGTCAGCATGTCCAGGAGCGTCAATATGCGCATAGTGACGAGCCTTTGTCCAGTACTCTGAGTGAGAAAGCGAGATGGTAATACCACGAGCTTTTTCCTCTGGAGCCTTGTCAATTTCATCTACTCCTTTTGTTTTTACAGTTGGATCCATCAAATGAAGTACATTTAGTATACCTGATGTTAATGTTGTCTTTCCGTGGTCAACGTGACCGATAGTACCTACGTTTACATGTGGTTTATCGCGGTTAAATTGTTCTGCCATATTTTTATATAGTTTTTTGCTTAGGTTTAATAATAACGTTATTTTTGTAGATATAATACTGCTAGAAAAAAATCTAAAGTAATATCTGGAGATCATATAGATTATATATATCTATAGAGGATCTATCGCTAGCAATATAGACACAAGTAATGGCTGTGTCAGACCGAGCGAATCTCGATATTATAACACACAAATACTAAAAATAAAAGACCTGTTATTCTAAAGTAGAAGAAAGTATTAAAAACCATATCTAATTAAAAATAATAGTTGGATTATTTATAAAGGACACATAAAGGACATTCTTATAGTATCTATAAACTCTATGTTGTGTATAAGTAGATTTGTAGACAGTTTTATATACATGTATATAACTATAGATACATACTTGTATATGGATGCTATACTAAAAATATTAATCTATATTAATCCATTACACATATGCATTCCCTTAAAAAGTTATTACAAGTTACATTTTTATTAGCGTTTAGTTTGACTTTATTAACTTCCAGCCAGACATCACTGGCACAAGTTTCTAGAAACAGCGAATGCGTTGACAAGATCACAAACAGTCAGCCCCTGGTTACAACAGCAGACATAGACTGCTACAAAGTCACACTCAGTGCTAGTCCATCAAACTGTACTATACCTGTGGGATCTGGAACATGTAGTGTGAGCATATCCTGGAACTCCTCTAATGTATATGCATCTATTTATATATCAGGACCGGAACTGAGACTGAACGGTCTACCTGCAACATCATGGATAGATAGAGGGAGTGTGAAAACTGTAAACATACCGTGGATCAATGGAGACCCGGCAAAAACATATAGATTCTTTCTTCATGATGCCAACACTCAATACTACGCTGCAGGTATAGGAGACAATATAGGAGCGAATTCTGGACTGGATGCAACAGCGTTAGGTAGTGTAAATGTAAAAGGAACATGTGCTAGTGGTTCAACTTGGAATGGGTCTATATGTGCAGCACCTGTTGCGTCTGGACCTACAGTAGTGACAGGAAGTTTTGATTGTAAATACGTATACAATGACAACACTATACGTGACGGTATGTATGCTTTTTCTGACGCTGTTGGATATACACGTCCACCATGCGGGACGCCAAACCTACCACCCGCCAATGTCTGTAAAGGGACTTTTAACGAACCAGCCAGTCGCCTCAGCTCGGTTGCTCGTGTTGATTATTGGGTTATGGGTAGTAACAGCATACCAGCTGTAGCTAGTCAGTCTACTTATGATGCAAAAGTGTGCTCTACTCCAGCAGGTACTGTTGCTAACGGGACCGCTACGTACGCACCTGGTACAAACTGTAGATCTGGAGTGTCACATCCAGCCCCAGGATTTTTAGGTACTACTTACGTAGTGTGTGGACCTGCACCTATATACACATGCTTAGGTAAAAACGCTGGCGATGTAGGTGGAGGAGAAACAGTTGAGACGGCTTGGTGTTGGTATGCGGGCACAGTAACACCAGTAACATCAAACCCTAGAACGAGCGGTGAAGTATCTATTAATTCCGGATACTCATTAAAACCATTTGTATCAAAGTCACCATCTTCTATTGGCGCTCTGACAACTACCGGACCTAATGGTGGAGCTCCCGCACTATTAAATCCTTCAAATGGTTCACTTGTAGCTTGCTGGAGTAATGCTGGTGCTCCAAATTCTAGCATCGCCTACTTTCCTGCTACATATTCAAGTGGAACATGTGGAGTAACAACTCCAACAAGTGCTACACCTCCAGCTTCGACTGGTGACTGTTCAGTTGAGAACCCAGCGAAAATACAACCTGTCGCTGGTGGTGGAGTGACCGGAGACTACTGTGATGGTACTGGTACGTATGGTCTAAATAATGGTGCACTATGGAGATCAACAAACTGGAATATAACAGGAATAGTAAAGTATCAAAAGCTTAATTGTGGTAACAATTGTCAATACGGTTGTACTGGTGCTACGATGCCAATAGCAGGTGGAACCGCAAGATGTATGACGGCTACCGAGTCTGGAGCTAACACAGCAGCTGTAATTGGAGGTGAGTGTCGACTTTTCACAACCGCAAGAGGTTTCTCTACAACCCTTATCGATAGCGCATACAACGTAGGTAAGATGCAGACCGTTGCTGGGGTCACAACTTGTGCACTAAACACAGCCGCTGGAGGTCCGGGTAATGTAAATACCCCTGATACAAATGCGTACACATGGCCAGCAAATAATCAAAGTTGTTGGATCAGTTTTAATGCAGCTGGTAAGCCGATTCTAGGGGGCAATATAAACGGAAGTTATAGTTCAACAAGAGGTGTAGTAACTTGCAAAGACTTTTTTGGAGCTCAATGTACTATACAGTTCACCAATAGAATAGCCTACATGAATGGCCTGTATGACTATGACACTACTAGTTGTAGTTTTCCAAACATAAGAGACGCCGAAATGTCAGCAGATAGGAGATCTGCTACGAATGGTAGTGTTCTAAATATAGGTAACGGTAAAATAGACATATCTAGTATGTTAACCGTCACACTAAACACACCTGTTTCTAGCTCCGCAAATAGAGCGGTACTGGCTACCCCTAATCCTACACTTTCTGCAACATGGGGAGCTGTATACCTGCAGGGTTGGACTACTAGCCTATTTTCAATAGGAAACGCTCTCCAGCCAGATGGAAACAGTGAAAACTTGGGTGTGGGCTGTAGCGCTACTCCTTATTCAAATGCTGCTAATCCTGGTGGGATAGTAAGATTACCCGCTGACTCACCTGCCAACATTAATGGTGGGCGAGTTACGCAGTTCGATACTACTTTTACTAGATGGACTAAGAAAGTTGTCACTCAAGCATGTTGTCTAGGTAAAGAGACTTATCTGGGTGCAGGTTTTGTGATATGTAGAGATGAAAACAGAGTATCCTCAGAAGTAGAGACACTGGTAGACGCATGTGAGGTTGGTTTTTCTCCTGGTGGTGGAGTGGTTCCAAAAGGATGTAAAGCACCAGTAGTATGTACTGCCTCGCAGTACCTATCAGGTGCTGGGACTAGTTATGAGTCATGCGTTAATTTTGACTGTGCATACCCTAATGTACCAACAGCATACACTAGTGCATACACGGCCTGGAAAGCAACTAGCTGTAAGCAGTGTAATACTCCACCAAGTGGTCCATTTATACCAGTGACATCTTCTTGTCCTGGCATCAGTACTTGCCCTGCTGGACAGACACTAAGTGGTGGAGTATGTCTTGGTATATGTACTAACGGAAACGCAGCGCAGAACGGTACACTAGGTGCTACTACCGCAAACAGATATGTACAAGTCACATCTAGCGCGTCATGTCCGGCATCAGCGTCTGCATGTACAGCATCACAAGTAGCAGGTAACATATGTCCTACACTCGGCACATCGTGTACGAGCGTTAACGGCTCAACTGTCACGGTATTGACCTGTGCCAACACAACATGTGGAGACAACGGCATCAGAACAGGAGCCATATCATGTCTAACTCCAGCAACAAACTCAATAACAGGAACTGGTGGAAACACATGGATAGGAGAAGTAAAACCTATAAAGTTCACACCTAGCATAGCTGCGTCATGTGGAGTGTATGGATCAAATGGTAGCAGCATAGACACGTCAGTTGTTATACGCTCACCTGCTGCATTACCAGCTGGAAATGAGCAGACAGTTACTATACCTGCACAGTATCTATCCAGTGTAGGAGCAAAAGGTTTTTATGTACAATGCACACCTGCATCAGCCCCAGTATTTACTTCTGGAGTTATAACAATTAATGTATATGGATTACCAACAGCGAACATAAAAGACGCAACCTCCACAATGCTTAATTATGGTACAGTGAAAACTGAGAGCACCTGTACGAACTCTAGCACTAGTACTATAGAGTACAGAAGCGTTAGTAGAGACTCAACTGGAGCTATACTACGGGGTGCTTATACCCCAGTGACTGGGTATAGTAACTTTACTATACCTACTCCAACATTATGGACCACTCAAACTGTTATCAGCGATCAGTTACCTAGTAACTACCCTGGTAAAGAGGTGTCTGGAAAGACAGATCTATTCTTCGTCAGCTTAACATGTAAGTCTAGTGCTGGTGGCACAGAAAAGATAGCAAATAGTAATGTAGACTACGGTTCAGTTTTGGTAAAAGCCATAAAAGATACAGATGGTGACTTGACTACTAACACTGACAGAACAGCCATAAATCTCCCTACTGGGTACTATGCTAGTAGTACATTGTACTATCCTGGTGCAGTGAACAGTTCAATAACTAGTGCTTCTAGTAGTTTATACTGGACACTACCTGTAGATACAAAATACAAAGTTATGGTAGATAATATGCCTGCCAACTATCAGTTCTTGGGTATTGCTACTTCATCTAGGGAAACGGTAGCAAATAAAATATTTACTAATATCAACAGTATGTCGCCTTCTACTGTCGAATATACTGGTAGCGATACCTGGACAGTGTTCTACTCAGAAAAGTTACCTACAGCATCTATAGTCACGAAAAAGATCAACTGTCCATTTGACATAGACGGAGATGGCTACATCACAGAAACTGACGCTATGCTGTTTACTCGTTTTGCTCTAGGTGTGGCTGGTACAGGTATTACTAATGGTGTGACTTTTAAAAGTACCGCAACTAGAACTACAGCTACCGAGATTATAAGTTTTATAAATGCTCAAGTTGCTAATACATACGACTTGGATGGAAACGGCTCAGTTCAAGGTCTAACAGACGGGATTATATTTACCCGTTACGTACGTGGTTTCCAAAGTGGTCTGACTACAGGGGCACTAGGGACAGGAGCAACTAGAACTACTTTTGACGCTATAGATTCTTATATAGATTCAAAATGTGCTGACGGAAATGCTCTACTACATACATGTAGGAACTCTACTGGGTATAAAATTATCTCAAGAGGTAATCTAACCACCAATCCACCGTCTATAGTAGACGACCAAGGATACTCACAAGAATTTGTAGACGCTGTGAAAGCAAAAGTAGCTGAAGGTGCTGCAGCGACTGGTAATAATAATCAATACGACTTAAACAATGACGGAAATATAACTGGAACTGATGTAAACTTAGCAAAAGCGAATATTAACTTGACATCCCCGACACCAAAAGACTTTAGCACTACTACTGACCCGTATGATCCAGGACTAAAATACACACTCACCTGTTATGGTGCCCAAGACACAACACCTGCAAATGCAACAATAGATACATACAGCCCTATAACTATAACAGCCACAAGTAGCCCTATGATTAAAACTATGAGCGATGCCCCACTGACATGGAACTCAACTGCAAATACTTGTCAGTTGTATGATTTTGATGGTGCAACAAAAATAGGTAGTGTCATAACAGGCCAAGGCGCTAGCTCACCGTATAGTTTTAACTATACACTCTCTACTACTAGCCCAATGTATAGAACAGAATTAAACTCAACACACTTAGACATAAACACACCACCAAACAGTTTAGGATACAAGATAAAATGTTTTGATACTGCAAAACCTGCGCGTGGTACTACTACTAGTCCTATAAAAGTACAGGTGTACAAACCAACAGTTGCTACTATCACAGGACCGAGTGTAAATGGAAACATAGATCTACGTTGTACTAGTGATTATGACTACATGTCAGTCACTCGTAGCGATAGTGTCGTAGTTAGTGGTTACCCTATCACCTATCCGTTTAACAGAATAGTTAACAATACTGTTTCTGTTGCGCCAGTTTCTGGAGTTGTTTATACAGTAGTATGTAAATCATTAACTATACCAGAAAACATTAGCCAAGACGTATATCCAAAAGGTGGACTACTACTTTCTGGTAATATCAGCGGAGATGTTAGTGGAGGAACTGGTAACACTGCTAGCGATGATGAGGTATACGTATATGCAACATCCACCATAGGAAAGTTCACTGGATTAGGATATGTTGTTAGTGGTGCTGATACTTGGACAGTAGATAAGAAAGTTAGAAAAATAGACAATTCGTATATAACTGTACGTACAAATGGTAGCAAAAACACTATAGTATCTCTAAGTGCTGCAGATTCTGATTACTATCCATATGGAGCTGAGTGGTTAATAACTGCAGTTAAAGGAGGGGTGACTAAAAAGTTACATTTAGTTCTAGGCACAAAGTTCTCCCCTATTGCACAGATAGTTAGTATAGTCCCACTCCCACAACCTCTTTGGTCTGTTAATACATACGACGTAACCATAAACTGTAAAAACAGCACTAGTTATGAAATATATCAGAATCTATATCCAGGAATTGCTGTTCCCGATGGGAAACTTGCAGGTAATTTTATAACTACATCAAACTACACAGTAACTATACCCTTACAACTTAACCCTCCTACTGCTACAAATTGGCAAGTAAAACTAATATGTAAAGCTGGAACGGATAAGGATGAGAAAATAGCCACTGTTGTTAATCCTCTGATGGCACCTACTAAATTTGTCAGGTTCTCTACAAATCCAAATTCTCTAGTCTGTACTGGCGGAAACACTAGCCTGTCATGGGATATACAATACGCAAAAGGTAAAAATTGTAAGATAACAGCAACTACAACAACTACACTATTAACCAATGATCCATTTTACAATCAAAAGAAGGCTAGTATAGACATAGCTAATTTATATCTAAATGGTAATCACGCATCGTTCAGTGATGGACTGGTTGTTACACCTAATCTAACACAGTCTCAGGCTCTAGAGTCTCAAGACAGTGAGTTCCATAGTGTTGGTGAGTTTACTCGTATACCAGTTAGATACGGTACTAGGTTTATAATCGAATGTAATTCTGGTAGACAAAGAGCCGATGTAGAAGTCGTCTGTACAGGACAACAATAATAAAACTTAGTACGTCACATCATAGGTAAATAGGGAAAAACTAGGAGACACACTCCTAGTTTTTTGTTATACTATTATAATCATGATGCTCACCTCGGCTTGGCCATATTTACTTCGTTTGGCTCTGGCTAGTTATTTTTTCTATAATCATTTACCTCAACTATTACAGGGGTTTAACTTGCTAGCTGCTAACAAACACATATCCAGTACCTCAAACAGTATATTCACCTGCGCATCAGCATACATATCACCTGATATCAGTTTTATAGTCTGGCATGGTGCATTTGTTTTGCTTGGTGTTATGATAGTAATATGGCCTAGGCCTATATTTTGGATAGCCATAGCCATTGTCTACATACTCATAAACATATATTTTTCTTTTGTATTAGAACAGTTTGGTGTATCTACACTACTGATGATAATTTCTCTTATTAACGCTGTAGTACTTGCAATCATATACGGACTACGTAAATCATACTAGATGGACTTATCAAAAAAAAGTATGAGCAGTAATTTTTTAAAAACTAAACTTCAAGAAATACATAGGCTAACACCAGCACACAAAATAGGACTTGATAAATTACATTTGTATGATGTAGAAGATTTGCTCAGGTACATACCATTACGATACTCATCGTTTGACGCTGTAGACTCACTGCAAAACATAAACACTGACACTTCTGTAACACTACATGGACAACTGACTCACATTGACGTAAAAAAGTCTTGGACCAGTAAGATGCCTATGACCGAAGGCATGTTCAGTGATGGAGTTAACTCTGTAAAAGTTTTATGGTTCAACCAGCCTTACATTGGTAAGATGTACCCAGCAGGAACACTAGTAACTATAAAAGGTAAACCGGAAAACAAAAATGGTAGTTTTGTTTTCTTGAACCCTAGTGTAGAGAAAATACAAAAACTACCCGAACAGAGCAATACCCTGTTTTCAACAGACTCGACCAGTGAGTACAGTTCAAAAAAAATCTCAGATACTTTACTACCTATATACCCAGAAACAAAAGGAGTATCTAGTCTGTTTCTACTAGAACTAGTAAAGAAAATAATACATAATCCAGAGTTTAAAAACGTACCAGACCCACTACCTTTGTGGATAAGAGAACAATTGTCTCTGCCTGTGTTAACCGATGCTATATTATATACTCATATACCGCGAGATGAAAAGTTAACTATTAGTGCCAAAAAAAGGTTTCTTTTTGAAGAGATGATGTATATACAATTACGTATAGAGATAGAGCGAGCAAAAGCAAAAGGCTCTGTATCATACAAAATAGCCGATGTAGACACTGATGCTTTTTTTGCTTTACATGATTTTACTCCAACACGTGCACAAAACAGTGCTCTGTCATCTATACTATCTGATATGAATGGGACCATACCTATGCAGAGATTACTTGAGGGTGACGTCGGTAGTGGCAAAACACTGGTTGCAGCAGCAGCTAGCTACGCTACTATATTATCAAAAAGAGACAGTAAAAAGTATGGCACTCCACTCCAAGTGGCCTATCTAGCACCGACAGAAGTACTAGCTAAACAGCAATTTGAAAGTATGATAGGATTCCTTGCGCATACTGGTATAGAAATAGGCTATATATCTGGCACTACCGCATTAAAATTCCCAAGTAAAACTGATCCAGAAAACTATACAAAAGTCTCAAAACCACAAATGAAAAAGTGGATTGAAGAAGGGAAAATAAGTATGTTAGTAGGTACTCATGCCATCACTAAAAAAACGATAGAGTTTCGTGACCTAGCGCTAATTATCATAGACGAACAACATCGTTTTGGTGTTAATAGTCGCCGCGAACTAGCCCACAAGCGTGGAGACAAAAGACCCGAGATACCACATCTACTATCCATGACCGCAACTCCTATACCACGCACTCTAGCACTGGCGCTTTTTGGTGATTTAGACTTAACGATAATAGACGAGTTACCAAAAGGTCGTAAACCTATAGCTACAAAACTAGTAAAAACAAAAGATCGTACAGCGGTATACGCAGAAATAAAAAAACAAGTAGCAGATGGTAGACAGGTATATGTCATATGTACAAGAATAGAGAAAACGCAAGACGAAATTGACACTGGTACGCTCAATAAAAAAACTGTTGAGGACGAGGTACTTGCTTTGCAAAAAACTTTTCCTGATTTTAGTATTGTAGGCATGCACTCGAAATTAAAACCAGATGTAAAAGACTCTATCATGGATGATTTTAAGGAAAACAGAATACAAATACTCGTTAGCACTAGCGTGGTAGAAGTGGGAGTTAACGTACCAAACGCCACACTGATGGTAATAGAGGACGCTGACCGTTTTGGGTTATCACAATTACATCAGTTACGTGGGCGTATAGGTCGTGGTGAACATGCTAGTACTTGCTATCTATTCACACAAAGCACTAACGAAAAAACGCTGCAAAGACTAAACAGTTTTTCCAAAACTACAAGTGGTTTTGAACTAGCGGAGATAGACCTAGCCGAGCGTGGACCAGGATCATTAATATCAAAGTCACAGTCAGGAGCAAGTGACATGGCTATGGAGGCAATGCGTAATTTAAAACTGGTAGAAATGGCTAAAAAATACGCTCGTGAAATAGTCACAAATGATATAGATCTGGTTAACTTTCCCGAGCTACGCGAACGTGTGATTATACTTGAAAACCTGCATATGGAGTAAAACCTATTTTTGTCCGCCCACCTGGACTCGAACCAGGGACCACTCGGATATAAGCCGAGTGCTCTAACCAACTGAGCTATGGGCGGATATGCCATACATCATAGCATATTTTTTTACTTTTTTAAATACCTGTAAAACTAGAAACGTAGATACTGATTACTACTTTTTAATAGCGATACCGTGCGCTTTTAGTATTATCTCATACTCTTCACGTTCTAGATTCTCTACTTCTAGCAACTTCTCGGCTATAGCGTCTAATACAACCCTTTTTTCTTTTACAATTTTTCTAGCAGTGTTCAGTCCATGCTCTACTATTTTCTTTATCTCAGCATCTACTATTTTACTCATCTCTTCACTATATTCCCTATCTCCTGACCCTCGTCCATATATAACCCTATTTGTCTCGCTCTCTAGCGCTAGCGGCCCCACAGCCTCGCTCATACCGTATCTGGTTACCATAGCACGGGCCATTGATGTTGCTTGTTCTAGGTCACCTGACGGACCGGTGGTGATAACTCCATACACCTCTTCCTCTGCAGCGTAGCCACCGTATGTCATGGCTATATCATCCATGAACACATGTCTATTAGTGAGACGCCTCTCGTCAGTTGGTAATTTGAGCGTGTAGCCTCCTGCATTACCACGACTGATTATGGATATCTTATGTACTGGATCTGCATGAGGTAGTACTGATGCTACTAGTGCATGACCTGCTTCATGATATGCTACTAACTTTTTTTCTAAAGTACTCATGAGGTGACTTTTACGTTCAGCGCCGAGCATTATTTTTTCTATACTGCGTATGATGTCAAACTGGGCTACAGTTTTTCTTTTCTCTCTAGCTGCTAGTATGGCTGCCTCGTTTAAAAGTGAAGCTAATTCTGCACCTGAAAATCCTACAGTACGAGTAGCTATGAGGTCAAACTGTACATCCTCGGCAAGTTTCTTACCCTTTGCATGCACGTCCAATATCTCTTTTCTTTCTCCTCTATCTGGTAGGTCAATTATAACTCGCCTATCAAAACGTCCCGGTCTTAGTAGCGCACTATCGAGCACGTCTGCCCTATTTGTAGCTGCTATTACTATGACTTTTTCTGTAGGTTCAAAACCATCCATCTCAACTAGTATCTGATTAAGTGTCTGCTCACGCTCATCATTTCCACCACCGAGTCCCACTCCACGACTGCGCCCCACACTATCTATCTCGTCTATGAATATAATAGACGGCGCTGAACTTTTCGCCTCTTTAAACAGGTCCCTCACACGCGACGCTCCCACTCCTACGAACATCTCTACAAACTCGGACCCAGAGAGGTGGAAAAACGGTACACCCGCCTCACCTGCCACTGCTCGTGCCAGCAATGTCTTTCCTGTACCTGGTGCACCAGTTAACATCACCCCTTTTGGTATAGTGGCACCTATTTCTATAAACTTTTCTGGTTGCTTTAAAAACTCTACTATCTCCTCTAGCTCCTGCTTTGCAACTCTCGCTCCAGCAACGTCTTTGAATGTCACCTTGGCATTTTTATCATCTGGGTTTATTTTCTTTGCGCGACTATTGCCAAAACTCAGAGCCTGCATATTTGCACCCTTCACCCCGCGCATGACCATGAGTATCATAAACCCTATGAAAATAATCGGGAGCAGTATACTGATCAGCGATACATATGACCTCCATGCTGGTGGGTCAGTTACGTCTATACTAACGCTCTGCAATTTCTCGTCCGTCACACCTAGACTTTTTAAAATTGTAGCGATGCTTTCACCTGGTTCTTTTCTAGACTCGTATGTAGTACTAGCAGCCTTGCTAATAATACTGTTGTCGAGCACAGATATGGATGATATCTCCCCTGCGTTTATTTTCTTTACTAGCTCAGTAATAGGCAAGCTTTGAGTTTTTGTATCTTTGACATAAGACGAGACTCCAGGATACACAAAAAATATAACTAAAAAGGCTATACTTATCCACCAATTTTTCAAAAACTTTATAATAGAATTCATAACAGGCTCATTTGGTACTTTCATCTTTTAATTATATATGTCTTTGCAAATAAAAGCAAAAGAGTGTGCAGAGTATTGTCCGAAATGCTATAATTGGAAAGACATGTCTCTAGCAACACATAGAAAGTTTAATTTGGAATATGAGACTCTCGACACCTACACTGCAGGTATTGAGCTTTTTGGTTTTGAAGTAAAAAGCATAAAAGCGGGTGGAGCTCAGGTTGATAATGCAAAAGTAATAGTCCGTGGTGGCGAGGTTTATGTAGTTGCACTCGACATTGCACCGTATCAAGCCTCTAATACTAAAACTGACTATGACAGAAACAGAACTAGACGACTATTATTAAAAAAGTCTGAGATAATAGATCTTTATAAAACTGGCGAGACAAGAGGCTTGACAATTGTCATAAAAAGTATATATTTAACTCACGGTCTGATCAAATGCGAGGTAGTAGTTTGTAAACGCTTGAAAAAACATGACAAGCGTGAACAGATTAAAAATCGCGATTTGAAAAAGAGAGACCAGGATTAATTTAACAGTATGGGAGTGACAGGCTTTGATCTTTGACAAACATTATAATGCAATACCAAGATGAAAACACTTGTAAAAGTTTTCGACAAGACTGTAAAAACTACAGCATCACGTGTGAGTTCACCTTTGTGGGCTTACGCTCCAGCATTCGCCCGCGCATAGTCGCCGGCCTGGTGTCCGCTCATGTGTAACATATGTACATGAGACTGGGCAATATAAACATATGTATGCGCTATGTGTTTTTGTAACTACACTTAGCGCGAGAAAACAGTTACTAACCTCATAACATTTTGCTCGTTCCTAAGTTCTGAGTATTTTAAACGAGATACGTATTGTAGATTTTATAGT
>JAYSXQ010000010.1:0-2250 GCA_043717115.1 bacterium
ATAAACACTGACATGACTATAAACTGGACATCAGATGGTAGCAGATGTCGTGTTTATGAGTGGGATGGAGTGACTCCTATATCTACTGACACAAGTCCTGTATCAGGATATATACAAGGACAAACTGGTAGTTATAGTTACAATTTTAATAAGAGCTCAAGACAGGAATTACAGTCTACACACTTAACTAATAATTCACCTAGTAACGCTCTAGGTTACAAGATAAAATGTAACGACCAGACTAACCCTGCACGTCTAGATAATACGGTCAGTTTTACTACCGAAGTCTATAAACCTACAGTAGCGACGGCTGGTAACCCTGATACAAATGGCAATGTTGTGTTCTCTTGTGCATCTGATTTTGACTGGATGTTCATAGAAAAGAGAAAACCGACAACCGCAGCCCCTACGACTATATACAATAGAGTATTTGCTAACAATCAAACCTCGACTCAAACATATTCAGTATTAACTGAACCTGGAGCTCATTATACATTAACATGTAAATCAGTCGGCATAAATGCAAACATAGACACTGCTGTATACCCATTAACTTCACAGATGATTAATGGATCTATGAGTGCTTATCCTACTCTTAATTCTAGTACACTACAAACAGACACTGGAGATACTTCTATTACTGATACAAAATCACTAACAGTTAATTCGGCTAACGGTAAATTTGAAGCCTTAACCTACGAGGCGTCTGGTGCTGATACTATAAACGTGAGCCTAAGTGTTTACAATGCATCTGGAGCTGCTACTACTTACACTGGCACTAATGTACCTGTACAGTACCGCCTTAACAGTGCTAATGGGTACAAGATACTATTGAGTGGATCAGAATCTCCTACATATCTATACGGAGCAAAGTGGACTGTAGTAACTACCGCTAGCGGTAAGACAGGAATAGTAACTAAAACTTTAAATCTGAACCTAGTATCTGATCTGCAGCCGGTTGCTGTTATAGGCGTACCTGTTAACATAATAGACAACAAATACCGAGTCGATTATAAATGTGCCAACAGCATAAGTTATGAACTCAGAAGTATATCCGATACTGGGGTCACTAATGTGCTAGTTCCAAATACAACCATCACAAGTCAAGTCTGGCCACAGACCTGGACAGGCGATCTACTGCCTACTGCTGCTAATTCTTGGCAAATACAACTCAAATGTATAGTTAGTCCTACAAAAATAGCTACAGATACTACAGATCCTCAGCCAAATAACTTGCTCTTGCCTCCTACATTCAGTATATTCTCAACCATACCACCACAAGTGTGTGGGTCAGGATCACCGATAATAACTTGGAAGATAATGAATAGTCGTGGTAAAAACTGTAGCCTATCAGCTACGCCATCATCAGAAGTTACTTCATCTAGTGCTTACACTACTGAGCTAGCGCGTATCAATACAGAACTTGGCAAAAGCATATTCGTATCAAAATCAACAGGAAATACTATGACCCAAGCTCAAGCATTTGAAGAAGATAGAAGTGGATTCTCGTATTTTGAATCACCAAAAATAAGGATCAACAATACCGTTAACTTCTTATTAAAATGTTCTGCTAGCGCAGTAGGTCCTAGTACAGCATCAGTATCACGTCAAGTGCTGTTCAACACTGCGTGTACAGGACAACCCAGTTCTGGCAAGTAGATAGTAAATATGTAAATAAAAACTCAGCATTCTACAGATGCTGAGTTTTTATAATATTGAGATATAGTGTAGCTTATGCTATACTGTGTTTACTGCGTTGGTGGTAGAGTGGTCTATTACAACAGACTGTAAATCTGTCGCCCTTTGGGCTCCGCTGGTTCGAATCCAGCCCAACGCACCAAAATAAAACAATGCTAAGAAACCTAATCATACACGCTGTATCGGTTGCTATTGCAGCATATGCTATAAACTCTGTATCTATTAGTGGTGGTATATCCATGATAGGACTGATCAATCTACTACTGGTAACTGTTATACTGACATTTATAAACGCTTGTATACGCCCTATATTAAAACTGATATCTTTACCTATAACCATACTCACACTCGGACTATTTTCATTTATTATAAATGGATTGATGGTGTTACTAGTAGACAAGTTACTTGATGGATTTACAACTGGTGGACTACTGAGTGCTATACTATTTTCAATAGCCATGTCTGTAGTGCATATACTACTTTCTGTTTTTGAGAAGAAGGACTAGAGGAAGAATTAAGTACGTACATAATACAAAAGAGCCGCGCGAAGCG